>JANOJM010000084.1:0-7650 GCA_031418735.1 Nitrospiraceae bacterium
TCGCATGGAGGACTCAAGGCCACCCTCGACATGTCGCATGCGAAGTATGAAACCCTGCACTGGTTGCAGGAGGTCTCTCGCAATCTGCTGCACTTCAAAGCCACGGACAGCCAAGCGCTGCTGTTGCACAAGACCGACGAGTTAGTCCAGGCCTACGTCGAGACGAGACAAACTCGATTCCGAGTATTGATTCGCCAATTCTTGGGATCGGTTGGCTGGCAAGCCGTCGCCCACAGCGGCCTCCTCGCCATGGCCGGGTGGTTGTTGTCCATCGGCCAGTTGACGCTCGGGCAACTGGTGGCCGCCGAGGTCGTCGTCGGCGGCCTCCTCTTGAGTTTCGATGCCGTCGTCAAACGCATGGGACACATTTATTACTTCTTCACTGGTTTGAACGAGCTTGATTCTCTGTTCTCGCTTCCGAAGGACCAAGCCTCCGCCACGCTATTCGTCCCGCTGCCTGATCCAACCATGCACGGCATTCGCGTCACCTGCAAAGACCTCGCGGTCATGCACCCAGGAATGCCGCCGACCTTCGAGCATTTCAATCTTGAAGTCACCCCCGGCGAAAAGGTCGGGGTCTACGCCAGTACGACGGCAGCCAAAACGGCGCTCGCACGAATCTTGGCGGGCCTGGAGGCGCCAACCGGTGGCGTCATTCGATACAACGGCGTGGACCTTCGCCACCTCGACCTTCAGGGGATCAATCGTTGGCGAGGGTTTATGATCGACTCCCAGCTCACACTCTTTGAGGGCACATTCGAGGATAATATCGTCCTGGGGCGATCCTCTATCCCTTACAGCGACATCCAGTGGGCTTTACGCTTCACCGAGCTGGAAGAGGACATCGACGCACTTCCGCAGGGACTCAAGACCCACATCCAAGCCCCCGGGAACGTGCTTGCCCCGACGGACATCATGCGGATCTTACTCGCACGGGCAATTCTGGCCCGTCCGAAAGTTCTGATCTTTGACGGCATCCTCCACGACATGTCACCGGCCATACGCGAGACCATCTTGCGGCGGCTTTGCTCAAAAGACGAGCCCTGGTCGGTGATCTTTGTATCGAACGATCCGAATCTCACGCCGTACGTCGACCGGCGAATGATTCTCGATTGAGCGGCGGAATAGGGTCATCCGTGCCTCACGGAGCGGCCGTAGTGAGACGGAAGATATTGCGGCCTTCTGGCAGAGTCTCGACGAGTATCTTTCCGTGGCTATTCACCTCGACCGTTCGTAAGCCTGTCAATGACTTACCGAGGAAACGTGACTGGCTTGACCCCCAGATCGAGAAGACCCTGAGGAGCCTGGTATCATGACACGCAAGAACCCCTGCACGACCAAGCAGTTAGAGCAGCATTGCGCATAGGCTTCGACTAACCCCGGTCCGAACATTCTGAATACGGCAACCAGGCTAATCCGTTGCGGGCTAGGTCCTAACGACGGTCGCAATCTCGGTATGGTCGGTATGATCTGCTGACTGCATCCCCGTCAAACGTCGTGTGCGTAGTTGGACCCAGATATCACCTGGAGGCAGTCGAAGAGGATGGACCATAAGAGGATCCGACTTTCCCCAAGTTGAGGGGAGGGGCTCAGTGGCCCTTGTGGGAGCCTGCTCTGGCCCGAGAATGAGGGCGACCGATGCGGTTTCCATAGCCTCAGAAGAGAGAAGCGCGGCAGGCCGGCGTTCCCCAACCAACTGAACTCGAACATGGGATAGGCCTCCGTCCATCATTCCTAACCGAGCCGCTGCGCCACGGGAAAGATCGAGGATTCGGCTGTTGACATAGGGACCCCGGTCGGTGATCCGTACGTGGAGGTGTTTCCCGTTCGCCAAATTCACGACTCGGACCACGCTGCCGAGCGGGAGGGTTCGATGGGCAGCAGTCAAGGCCTCCATGTTGAACAGTTCGCCGTTGGCTGCCTGTTTGCCATGAAAGGACTGGCCATACCAGGAAGCGACCCCGCGATCCTCAATCCCTACGTCCAGTTGAGATTCCCCCTTGGGAACCCAGGAACAGGCGCTTAGGAGCATTCCAAGACTGCCTACTGCCCATAACAATCGCCGACTGCTTTCACGAGCTCGGATGATCATCTAATACCTCTTGCTCTCGATTGAACCAGCGGTCATATAGGATCCTGGCTTGCGTCCCTTCACAGTACGGTCCAACCGATAACCCCACAATACCGAAACCGTAGCCCCTATCCCCCTACGTTGGGGTGAAGGGAAAAGGAGAAACTAATAAAGAGCTGTTGCCACGTAGAGGTTTTTCAAAATTGAATGTTGAGCCCGGGATTTGGTGGCACACTTATAGAGGAAAGTACGCATACCAGTCAACTGATAGATGGCCTAATGCGGACATCTTGAGGTCGCCATGCCTGAAATCAGTAGATAGCCTCTCCAAGATTGAAGATTGGCATCTGACTTATAACTCATTGATATTATGTGAATTAAGTGTCAGGCTTAGAAGCATTACTGGACCTGGATGGTCTGGGCGAATACCCCGTCTCTTTGTTTGACGTAGGTTAGCCACACCGCCTCATCTACTCTGATGGTCTGCAGTGCAATTCTCTTCCCCTTTCGGACAATCCTTGTTTGAGACGTCACCTTGGCTCCTACGGTCATATCGTCATGCTTGCTCAAGGGTGTTTTGACGACAATCATATGGGGGGATTGAATCACGTTCACTGCCACCACCTGGCCATGGACCCGATAAGTTCGCCCGCTGGCTCCCCAGCTGTCGGGTGGAATGCAGAGCAGCGCCATCAACGAAGCGAATGCAACTAGCGCTACCCTGACGTGACGCATCCCTGTCACTGATCGATTCCCTCTGGTAGGCCTGTCCGCGGGCGGACTCTAACAGGATGGAGAAAACGTGTAAAGTTACAGGTTCCGAACCACGATATTGACTGCCCCAATCCGACTGAGTAAGATGCCCAGCAGTACTCTCCAACTCAACCGATCTACAATTCACCACAGATGATTGAAGTCCAGCAGATCACGAAGCGGTATGGGCAACATACCGCCCTCGATCGCATCAGTTTCTCTGTCGCGAAGGGCGAGGTGTTGGCGTTCCTGGGGCCGAATGGAGCTGGGAAAACCACCACCATGCGTATTCTGACCTGTTTCATGCCGGCCACCGAAGGCACGGCACGGGTGGCGGGATTCGATTGTGCGGACCAGCCAATGGAGGTGAAACGCCGGATCGGCTACTTGCCGGAGACTCCGCCGGTTTACCTGGAGTTGACGGTGGCGGAGTATCTTCAATTCGTGGGCCGTCTCCGCGGTCTGAGTGGGAAAATACTCACTGCATCTATCCAGCGTGAAGTCGAACGGCTTGGACTTGGCACGGTGCAACACCGGCTGATCGGAAACCTGTCGCGCGGATATCGCCAGCGCGTCGGTCTGGCCCAGGCTCTGCTGCACGATCCCCCGATCTTAATTCTGGACGAACCGACGGTCGGCCTCGATCCCAAACAGATTATCGAGATCCGGGAGTTGATCAAGAACCTGGCTGGATCCCATTCTGTCATCCTGAGCACCCACATTCTTCCTGAGGCTACTGCCGTGTGCCAGCGCGTCGTGATCATCAGCGGCGGGCGCATCGTGGCCGAAGATACGCCCGAGCAACTCTCTGCGCGCCTGCGCCAGTCTGAAAAGATCTCGATCACCCTTAAATCTCCCGCCGTAGATACCGGGAGTCGCTTCAAAGGGGTGCAGGGGGTCCAGAACGTCTTCACCAGCGACGCCCCCGGCACCTTTCTCCTGGAATGCGAGCTTGGCCGGGACGTGCGGGAGGAGGTGGCCCGCCTGTCGGTCACCAGTGGGTGGGGCCTGCTCGAACTCAAAGCCATCTCCATGACCTTGGAAGACGTGTTTCTCCAGCTGACCAGGCATGAGGAAGGCCTGGCGCCGGACACTGTTGCCGCTTCCGTAGAAGCTACAGGGCAACAGGTATGACGCCAGTTCAAGCCATCATTGCTAAGGAGTTGCGCTCGTACTTTGTCTCGCCCGTGGTCTATGTCGTGGGATCCGTGTTTCTTCTGATCGTGGGACTGCTTGCCTATCTCTATGTGGTTTTTGCCGGAGCCCAGGCGATTCAGCTGATGCAGGTGCAGGGGAACGCCCAGCTCAATCTGAACGATTTGGTTTTCAGGAATCTGTTTTCCAGCATGCGGTTTATTCTTCTGATTATCCTGCCCATCCTGACGATGAGGCTTTTTGCCGAAGAACGTAAGCTTCGCACCTTCGAATTCCTGCTGACCTCTCCGGTCGGCATCAACGAAATTGTGGCAGGCAAGTTCATGAGTGTATTTCTTGTGTTCCTGAGCTTACTCGGGTTGACTGGCCTCATGCCGCTCATGCTCGCGCTCTTCAGCGATTTCGATTGGTATCCCGTGCTGACCGGTTATCTTGGACTCGTCTTGCTCGGCGCCCTCTTTCTTTCCGTCGGCATGCTGGCCTCGGCATTGACCGAGAATCAGATCGTTGCGGCTTTTGTGAGTATCGGTCTGCTCTTAGTCTTGTGGCTCCTTTCCGGCTTGGGCACATTGCTGGGGGATACGGCCATCGGGCAGGCCGTCTCGTACCTGTCATTCATGGAGCACTTCGACCACTTGGTCCGAGGGTTGGTCGACACGAAAGATCTCGTATATTTTTTCAGCAGTCTGGCCCTGATGCTCTTTTTGTCTCACCGAGTCGTGGACTCGGCGCGGTGGAAATGAACCTCAAAACAATTCCCCTTGGTGTGATCGGAGTGGTGTCGGCCGCGGCCGGAGCGATCAGCTATAGCCTTGTCCCGGAGAAGCTCTGGATCGCCACGCTCCTGGAAGTATCGGCTCTCCTCTGTCTCGTCACGTTTGTTGTCGTCCATTTCAGCGGACTGAAAGCCTTTTCCAGCCGCCGGTCTACACGCGTAGGCGCCAACAGTCTATTCATGATCCTTCTTTTCGCCGGCATTCTCGTCATCGTCAACTTTCTCGCTGCCCGCCACTCCATTCGTTGGGATTTGTCGGAGAACCAGAACTTTTCCCTCGCTCCGCAAACGCATCGTGTGCTCAGGAATCTTGCGCGTGCGGTGACTGTCACCGTGTTTACCAGAGAAAAGGATCCTGGCTACCAGTCTTATAAAGAGCGCCTCGATAGTTATCGGCAAGCCAGTTCAAAGATCTCGGTGGAGTTTGTCGACCCGGAACGGCAGCCGAAGGTCGCTCAGCAATACGGCGTGACCAGGACCGATACGGCCATCTTTGAAAGTGCCGGACAGACTGTTCGGGTTACTGTTCCCTCGGAAGTAGAACTGACAGGGGCGTTGATCCGTGTGTCTCAAGACAGCAAGAAACGGGTGCTCTTTCTTGAAGGGCACGGGGAGCCGAGTCTCGACGATCGGGAACGCACCGGGCTGTTTGCTGCCAGGGAAATCTTGATCAAGCAGGGCTACGATGTCGGTACGCTCAGCTTGCTCAAAGAGGCAGCTGTGCCGGATCACACCGCCATTCTCGTCGTGGCAGGCCCTCGCCGGCAGGTGACCGCTGAGGAGCAAGAACGGATTCACACCTATGTGGAAAATGGCGGCCATCTTCTGCTGCTCATCGACCCGGATACGCTGGCCGACCTGAACCCTCTGCTCAAGCAGTGGGGCTTGGGGGTCGGTCCTGGAGCCTTAGTCGACCTCCAAGACCGGTTAGCTCAAGGCGATTTGACGTCTCTGCTTGTCCGTACGTTTACTGAACATGAAATTACGCAGGATCTTTCTGCCGCGGTGCTCTTTCCTCTCGCGCGGCATATCACGTTTGATGAACAGGCCGGCAGCGCATGGGACTACGTGCCGCTTGCCAGAACGTCTCCGAACAGCTGGGCAGAAACCGACCTGAAGGGCCGCGTTGTCAACCTCGATGAAAAGGAAGACATTAAAGGCCCTTTGCCGATGGCTGTGGCCCTTGCGCCAAAGCTCGCGCCGGAAGAGGGGAAGCCTCGTCCTGCTATTGTTGTCATTGGCAATTCCACGTTCGCGACCAATGCCTTTGTGAATTTCCCCGGCAACAGCGACTTCTTTCTCCACACGACCGGGTGGTTGGCTGAAGAACGGAACATGATGGCGATCACCCCGAGGGATTCCGCGCTGCGCCCCTTTACCCCCAACCCGTTAGAGGAGCGAACACTGCTCTATCTGCAAGTTATCCTCCTGCCGGCGACCATGCTTTTCGCCGGCATCATGGTTTGGCGCAAACGCCGACGCCTATAGCCTCATGCGATATTGGCCCACACTCGTCATGGTTCTCCTCTTGGCCGGACTCGGTCTGTACCTCTATGCCGTCGAACTTCCTCAGAAGGAGTCGCAGGAACGGCAAGACACAGTCGAGAAGAAGGTATTAGTATTTGACCAGGAAGCCCTCTCTGGGCTCACGATCGAATCCGATCAGCAGAAACTCGTTTTTGCCCGCACCTCTGAGAAGGGCTGGGCATTGACTGCGCCGCTCAGCACTGAAGCCGATCAACGGGAAGTACAGAATCTGATCCGGGCTTTGCTCACAGGCACTGTGACTCGCGTCGTCGAGGACCATCCGACCAACCTGGCCCCCTTTGGACTCGACAACCCGGTGACAACTATCACCGTTGCAGCCGGTGCTGCACAGGAGACGTTCTCCATTGGGGATAACGGCCCCCTCTCCTCTACGCTCTATGTCCTTCGTGCATCGGATCGCAAAGTGCTGCTAACCACCCTGGCCCCCAAAGACTTCGTGAACAAGACGTTGATGACCTTTCGACGCAAAGATCTCCTCCGTATGTCACAGGGCGACGTTGAACGGATTCGCCTCACCTATCCAACCACCGAAATTGTGCTCTATCAGGGACAGGAGAAACCTAAAAGCAAATGGAAGCTCCGATACCCGATTGAGGCCGAAGCCGATCAAACGGAAGTACGGGCCCTGCTGTTCAGGCTTGAAGATCTTAAAGCGATGGGTATCGTCGATCCGGGACCAGAACGCGATGCCTTGGCCCAAACACTCACCGCGCCGAAAGTGAAAGTCGCCATCCATACGGCTGATGGCGACCAGACAGTCAAACTGTACCAGCCGGATCCGGCCAGCGGCGAAGCCATTGCGGAAACGAGCCCCACTGGGCCGCTCTATCGTATCAATCCCGTTGCAATCAGAGACCTGACCAAGGAATTATTTACCTTCCAAGACAAGCGATTGCTCGGTATCGACTATACCGACATCGCCATGCTTTCTATTAAGACGCCGACTGAACAGTATGTCCTGATCAATCAACAGAACGAGTGGGTCTTGGAAGATCAGCCGGCTGAAAAAATAGACCAACAGGCCACCGATTTGTTTGTCAGCCGTGTCGCTAATGTCCCGGTCGAGGAACGTGTGACCAAGCAGGCTGGGCCATTGGCTCCCTACGGTCTCGTGGAACCGGCAGCAGAGTTTATCGCCACCGGAAGGAATGGGAAGATTGCAGGAAAGCTCTCGATCGGGAGCCATGCCAATGGACTGGCCTATGCCATGGGTCAACGGATCCCAGGCGTCTTCCACATTCGTGCTGACCTGCTCACGCAGATCCCCGCAAAGAAAGACTTGCTGGCTGCCTCATCAGAACCTGCCTCTCGCTAGCAGGATGCTGAAAAAGTCCGCCAGCAGGGGGGG
>JANOJM010000085.1:0-2201 GCA_031418735.1 Nitrospiraceae bacterium
GCCACTTTCAGATTCTCATTGGCGAAGACGACTTCCCAATAGGTCTGCTCCACCGAGGCGAGGACGGTGAGGACACGATCGCGGAACACATGTTCTTCCACGAAGGCATTATTCTGCGCCACGCGGATGAAGGTCTTGGTCACGTCGAAGCCGGCGTTGCGGAGTAATGGCTGTGTGAGCGTGAGTGCGAGGCCGCCTGTATAGGAGGGGTTAAACAGGAACCCACTTGCCAGGTTCTGATTCACACTTGTTCGAGTGGGGCTGTAGTTCAGATCGATGTTGCCGCCGGTGGGGAGATTTGCGGTCGCATCCAACGTGACGGACTGGGTACGTTGATCGAAGGGGGTAATCCCGGTCAAGCTGGGGCCAGTCGCGCCTAACACAGGCCTATTAAGTGGAGTCAAGGTTCGGTTGAATTGACCATTGACACTCAGGGTTGGATCGAATTTCGCTTGCTCGACAGTGATGTCAGCCTGACGGCTCTCCTTTGTGTGGCGGCTGATGCTGATGTCCAGGTTGTGCTTCAGCGCTTGCAGCGCCGCATCTGCGAGGGAGATGGTCTCCCGTCGTTCCATTGCCGGATTCTTGTCGACTTCCAAACCCCAACTGAGCCCAGGCGACAAGATCAGGCCCATGACGACGCCATAGGCATATGTGCGCCACCATCTATTCATTGCGATAGCTTGCTCCATAGATCCCCCTTGATCGACAAGGAATGTCGGTCGATACTATAATGATTCTATGCGAAACTGTCATGGACAATTTGCCATGGGATTTCAGGATCATCGGGTCATGCAATGAATCGTCGCGCAGTGAAATTATTTTCGGTGATTGCCGGGCCTGCCCTGTTCCTGCTTCTTCTGTTGCTGAACGTACAGGCCTTGGGACAATCGATTTCCAGCGTTCGTTCATTCGATGGAGGGGTCGCGCCGCTGGTCAGAGGGCCAGGTCCCGGGAGCCTCTATCTCGACAATCAGGGTACGCAGGGGTTTCTGTACAACCCAGGGAATAATTTCCAATCGTATAGTTTTCGGAATCCCACGACCGGTCAGGCTTGGAGCGGGGCTGTGTCCACGCTCGGGCCGCAACTTTCGATTGGACTGATCCAAGGCGCCAACCAGATTGGCTCACCGCTCGTCCTTCCCGGCCCTCCCCGCCAAACTGCCCCTCTGCCAAGGATTCAGTCTACTATTCTCGACGACATCCCTTAACCAGGATACTGCAAAAGACCGTCAGTTTTCCGGGAGGTTAAGGCTGAGAAAAAATCCGATCTTCGCTCAACCTTAGCCTCTCGTTATTGAGCATTCGCCAATTGCCATGTGAGTGCAAGGACATAGCGAGCCACGGTTTGCAGAATCTCCGGATTGATCGTATCGGCGGTATCGGTGGGCTGATGAAAGTGCGGGTGGACCCCGCCGCTCACGATGGTGACGGTTGGAATTCCTGCCTCTTTGAAAGGTACGTGGTCGCCGCCGGGGAAGAATCCGTACAGGTCGAGCTTGTCCGCCAAGCCCGCTGCCTGTCCCGCCTCCTGTGCTGTGGGTTTTTCAAGCCCTGTGATCCCAACGGTTAACCGCCCATTTCCCGCTCCGGCATGGTCGATATTGATCATGGCCTTCGTTGAGCTGAGGGGGACATGGGGTCTCGATGTATAGAGACGCGATCCGAGCAAATCTCTCTCCTCTCCACTGAATGATAGAAAGAGGATCGTCCGTTGGGGGCGCAGCCCAATTTTTCCAAGAGCCCGCGCCACCTCCAGTATCACGACTGTTCCGGATGCATTATCATCGGCGCCTGGAAACCAGAGGCCCGCTGGACGTCCAAAATGATCACGATGGGCGCCGATGACGATAGTATCCGGTCCTGTACCAGGGATGAGTCCCACCACGTTGGTCAGCAAGCCATCCTGTATCGTGGTTTTCCAGTAGAGAGATGCCTGTTGATTGGTTTGACGAGAGCCTGTTAATGGGGCTTTGTTGAGTTGTTCTTGAAGGCTGCGAAGACCTTCAGCGTCTGGTTCCTCACCGCTTCCGGCAAGGAGAGTCTCTGCCAATTCCGTGCTGATCCATGCGCCAGGGAGAGCTTGGTCAAGGGGGAGCTGTCCATAAAATGCGCTGGGCCTTCCCGTGACGCCGCGCCGCGTTTCATATGGGCTGAGAATCGGCCCTGTCGCAGTCAGATAGGCCAAGGCGCCTCGATCT
>JANOJM010000086.1:0-4809 GCA_031418735.1 Nitrospiraceae bacterium
AGACCCCAATAATTCGCTTGCGTCCATGAACCTGACGCAAGCGTACTGGGAACTTCGCGATCCCGGGATGACCGCTCAGTTCCTCAACAGGGTGATTCGGTTAAATCCCGCCGACCCATTCCCTCATCTTGCGCTCGCCGAGCTCTTGTTGGAGAAAGGCGACAAGACTTCGGCGATGGCCCATCTCAATCTCGCGCAGCCACAAACCCAATATGATCCCCATCTCCAGTCCTATCGAAATAAGCTCGTCGCGAAGACGGACATGGCACTCACCGCCCCAACCACAACAGCAGACATAGCAGCCAGACCGGTTCCGGAGCCTCGTCAAGGCCTTGCACCTGCTCCCTCAATGCCATCCGCTCATCCACCGGCCCCTTCCACCGCTACTCAGGAAGAACTGCCGCCGAGACCGTTGGTTCCGCGCGACACCGCTCATTTCGTCGTTCAATTCGATGGGCCGAACGATCAAGCGACATGGCTGCGCATCCGCGCCATACTCGAATACGCCTATGAGGAAATTCCCCCGAAGTTCGGACAGGTGCCTGCCAGACCCATCAAGGTTGTCCTCCACACAGGTCAGAAATTTTCAGGCCCGGCAGGACTCCCCAATTGGGCCGACAGGCTGTTCGATCACGCTTCTGGCTCGATCAACATCCCTACTCAAGGCGCACTCGACGATCTCGCATTATTCAGCCGCATAGTCCGTCATCAGTTCGTGCATGCGCTCTTCCATGAACAGGCAAAGAGTGGAAGCGCATCTCTCCCAACATGGCTCGTGGAGGGCCTGGCCATCCACCTGACAGAAGACCCCTGGCCCGACATGGAAGATGCACGAGAACAGAACACTCCGCTCTTACCCTTGCCTTCTCTTCACGGATCATGGGCCCAGCTTCCTACAACCTCGGTACCAGCCGCGTACCTCACGGCCACTGCCGCCACTCAACATCTGATCGAACGGTATAGTATGTACACCGTTCGCCAACTGATGAATGTACTCATGACCGGGCAGACCCTTGAGGCGGCAATGCAACAGAAGCTGTCCACGTCGTACGAGCAGTTTCAGCTCCAGTGGGCCCAATCCCACAAGCCTCACACCCATGCGAGCAATTCATGACCGCTCATGGTTCAGCAGCGTTTTGGAACTTTTGGTGAGTCAAGGATGAAGAAACCTGATTTCCGTTCGACCGTAACCAGCAAAGCCCCTTCGGACACTTGGGATTGGCCCTTTGTCTCGAATGGGTCAACACTGTGCGCGCGCGAAAAGCCATGGCACGGAGATGGGAAAACCAGGCATGCCCTTCTCCATGCTATCGTCTAAGATCGACTCGCCTCTGCCGTTCGCTACGCGGCGAGACGTTGGCCCGTCAGGGTAAAGACTTCTTTGGGCTTCAGACTGGCCACAGGGCCCTTGTAGCCTGGGGCGCCATTGATCTGAATCGTCACCTTGCCATCGTCTAACAGCATCTGCGCCACGCCGTCCTGATTGGTGACCTGCTCCGTTGCTGAGCCGGATACCGTTACTTTCGCCCCTGCCACCGCCTTCGCCCCTGCTGCTTCTACCACGTGAAACTGTACGACCTTTGCCATGATTCGCTCCTTTCATGTCAAGTTATCCATATTGCCTTCCCACCCCTTCGTGCCAAAGACCACCGCCCAAGCCAAGCCCTTCAGCTGATTTCGAACAGGCTTGAATGGGCCTATGCCAATGATGCCAGATGCTTGGACACCGCTGCACGCACGACGGCCAGATTGGTCTGCCCTCTATCGGCTGCCATGTAGACGAAGAGCTTCGGCGTCACGAACTTGATGATGTGCAACTGATCGGTTAGGGTCAGCAGGATATCCTCCAGCGTCGACTTGAGGTTCAAAGCCTTCATCGTCTTCTGCTTTTGCTTGACGAGTTCCGCATTAAAGGCGCCGGCGACATTAAGGTCGAAATCCGGACGGGTCGACTTGGTTCCCATGGTCATCCCCGTCTCCAGGTCGACCAACGCAATGGCGATGAAGCCCGGCACCTCGCCTTGGATCTTGTCGAATGTCTCAGCATATTTGTCAGCCATGGAAAGCACCTCCAGTTAAATGTGATAAACCGACTGTGACTTGTCTGATCGTGGAACTGTCCTAGTACCCAGATTCACTCTGTCCGGCTTAGTGGTTCCATCAATCGTCATGAGCCAAGTATTGCTGAGAAACGGTAATCCTGGCATCGTGGAATCCACGCGCCCAAGCCGGGAAATATACGGGGGAACCGATGGGTAAACTGTGAGGAGTGCCCTATTCACACGAGTTCATGACGAACCGCTAAGATGCTATGCGAATCAGGCATGCGGAAGCTGAGAGACTGGCTCCGCCATCAGGAGCAGTACCTACCCTGCTTCTAAGCGGCGAGACCGCCTCCCGATCTGCGCGCGCCGATTCCTCCCTCGACGGTTTGCCTTCGAACTGGGTATACTGCCGCTCCAACGACGAATGCTGTTTCTCCCCTGTGCATCTGTAACTGAGTAAGGCCATGTCTTCCTCACGTCGATCACATCCCAAGCCACCCGCCCAGGCGCAATCGGAAATCGCCGCTGGGGAAGTGTTGGTGTGGCTCAGCGACTGCATCCAGGGTGGCCTCTGTTTTGTGTCCCGTGGCACCGTGATCTTCGAAAATGCGCAGTTTGGAGAACTGGTCGAAGCGCCACGACCAGGGTCGGAACTTCCGCTGCGGACACGTCTTCTCAATGAAGCGATGACCTGGAATCACGAACCGCTCGGAACCCGTGACACAAAGGAATATCGCCTAACTGATCGACAGGGCGACCCGCTCATTTTCGAATGCCGATTCAACGTCGTGCCCTATCGCAGCGACAGGGGCGTGCTCATGGTGTTGGAAGATGTCACGGAACGGACCCTCCTGTCGCAAGAGGCCTCCCAGGTGGCTCAATTTCAATCGGTCCTGGCGAGAATCGGCTCGCTAGCCGTCAGTGGAACGCCGGTCCAAGAGATCATGAACGAGGCCGCGCGTCTGACGGCCGAGGCCTTGACCGTGGAACTTTGCAAGATCCTCATTCCTCGTGAGTCGGACGAACATCTGTATCTCGTCGCCGGCGTCGGCTGGCGCGAGGGGCTCATCGGCACCTTGACCGTGGAGGGCGGCACACATTCTCAGGCAGGCTTTGCAATTCGCGAACGGCAGCCGGTGGTCGTGGCGGATTTGCACGCAGAAACGCGCTTCGTGCCCTCGAGGCTGCTGTCGGAACATGGCGGCATAGCCGGCATGAGCGCGCCGATGATGGTGCAGGATCGCGTGTATGGAGTCATGGGTGCGCACTGTAAAACCGTGCGCAATTTTTCGCCCAAAGAACTGGAGTTTCTCTGCTCGGTCGCTAACACGGTGGCCACGGTGCTCGAACGGTGGCGGCGAGAGGAAACGCAGCTTCAGCTCTATCACCGGATGTTCGAGCTGGTGCAGGACGGCGTCATGTTGACCGATACGCAAGGGGCGCTCCTGGAATGGAATCCAGCCATGGAGCGTCTGACGGGATGGATGCGGCACGAGGTCATCGGCCGCACACCCTCCTTGCTCAGGTCCGGGAAACATCCGCCGGAGTTCTTCGAACGCATGTGGCAGACGATCCGGTCAGGGTCGGCCTTCATCGATCGTGTCGTCAACCGTCGCAAGGACGGCTCTGAGTTTCTGGCATGGGAGAGCGTGAGCCCGGTCAAAGACCCGGACGGAACCATCCGCTACTTTCTCGCCATCCTGACCGATCTCAGCGAGCGGGAGCAGATGTTGGAGGCCTTGCGGCATACGGAGCAGGTTAAACTCGTCGGGCAACTTGCCGGCGGCATCCTCCACGAAATCCGCAATCCACTCATTGGACTCGGGAGCTTGGCTACCCATTTGGCCGACCAAGAGGCTCTGCCTCAAGCTGCGCGCGACCGGTGCCGCTTGATCGCGCGCGAGGCGGCGCGGATCGACGACCTCCTGGAGTCACATCTTGGACAATTGCGGCCTCGACCCTTCGAGATCTCCTCCTGCAACCTTTCCTCGCTGCTTGACGACACCCTGACCTTGCTGCACCCGAACTTGTTGAAGCATCGCGTGGCTGTAAAGAAGAGCGTGGCCGCGGACCTTCCGCCAGTGGAGGCCTCGCGAGCCCATATGCTCCAGGTCTGTCTGAACATCGCCATGAATGCGATCGATGCGATGCCCAATGGCGGCGAATTGACGATCACCATCAGGCCAGAGACCAGGCGGAGACTGGGGGTGCTCATGACCGTCGCCGATTCCGGAAAGGGCATCTCTCCGGAAAACCTGCAACGCATTTATGAACCGTTCTTCACGAACGGAAAGGCCAAGGGTGTCGGTCTTGGGCTGACCATTACCCACGACATCGTCGAACGTCACGGCGGCCAATTGCTGATTCACAGTCCGCCAGGGAATGGGGCCGTCGTGGACGTCTGGCTTCCAATAACACGCGAGGGCTAACGTGGCATGGCAACTTCTGTTGGTTGAAGATGAAGCCTCCGTTCGAGAGGCCTTCGCACTGCGTCTCACCGATCAAGGCTACCTTGTTCAGACGGCCGGGTCGGGAGAGGACGCCTTCACCCTTCTTCGCACCTTCGAGCCGGATATCCTGGTGTTGGATCTTGTCATGCCCAATCTCTCAGGCCTGGAGGTCCTCGCCCGCGTAAAACAAACGACTCCTGAGCTGCTCGTGATCGTGTTGACCGCCAGAGGCACGGTGAAGGATGCGGTCGAAGCGATGCGGCTCGGAGCCTTCGATTTTGTCGCCAAGTCCATCGACATGGACGATCTCCACC
>JANOJM010000087.1:0-3159 GCA_031418735.1 Nitrospiraceae bacterium
TGGATCCCCGTGAGTTCAGTCAAAGGCCGGTATCTCTATAGCATGCAGGGAAAACTGTTGTACAGAATCGACCGACTCATAGTTCTTTCATCTGTGCCAGCCTTCTGATAAGAGAGCAGGAGGGGGATCGTTATGGCGGAATTCACGCAGCCAGCCACGGTGCTTTCGGTCACCGATCTGACCCCCCATGTTCGCCAACTCGTCCTGCTTCCACAAACACAGAAGATTCCGTTCCAACCCGGTCAGTGGGTTTCGTTGAAGCTACCTGTCGGCCCCAAGCCCCCGCTCAACCGGGCCTATTCACTCGCCGCGCCGAGCACAGCCTCGGGCGAACTCACATTGGTGTTCGATCGTGTAATGAAGGGGCTGGGATCCGAATATCTCTACACCCTCAAGCCTGGCGATGAGGTCATGCTCTCAGGCCCCTATGGAAACTTCACACTCCCGCAGCAACTTGACCGCGATCTCTTATTCATCGCCCGTTACACAGGCCTCGTTCCGATCCGCTGCATGTTGAAACACCTCTACGCGCAGCGACAGATAGCGACCATTCTCCTCATTGTCGTTGCCCCAGCGGAGGAAGAACTGTTCTTTCATCAGGAACTGCTCACGCTGGCCGTGACCCATCCAGGGTTTCGTTATCTTCCATTGGTGGCTGCAGGAGGGGAGCAGCAGGGCATCGACCTCACGCTCTCCATGCTCAGGCCGTTGATTGAGGGAATGCCTAAAGTGATTCCGATGCTGTGCGGCACGAAGGGCTTTGCACGACCGCTACGATCCTATTTTGTGGAGGTAGGATATGACCGGAAAGAAGTGAAGATCGAGACGTATGATTGAAAAATGTCATTGGTCAATGGCCGCCGAAAAGTAATCGACCCGGTCCGTTCTCGCTCACGTAATGACAAATGACGTTTGACCAGTGACCGGTTTTCCTCAGTGGCCTTCTTTGACGAGATTCTTATTGACCGCTGGGATTTCGACCACAATATCCTTGGTGCCATTCGGCACACATTGGCAACCGAGCCGTGACTGCAACGTGGTGATCGGCGCTTGTTCTAGCTGGTCAAATTCATCGTCTGTGCCTTCGTTACAACTCTCAAGCCCTTGTTTCACAATGACGTGGCAGGTTGAACAGGCACAGACGCCTCCACAGACATGCTCCAGTGCAACCCCATTGCCCATCGCCACATCCAGAAGGCTCCCGGGAAGGCCCGTCGGGCCGTAAGGAATCTTGGCTGGGTCGACCTCAATTTTCGTCACCACACCGCCTGGGCCAATAAAGGTGACGGTATAGGCTTTCCGTGGAAGCTCGTAATCAGTTTTTTCAATATAGGGATTGGTTCCGCCCATATATCCGTTCCTTTCTCAACGCTCAACCGAACCCAGGCGTATTTTCATTTCACACTGTTGACAGCTTGGAAACCTGCATGGTACCCTTAGTCCGACCTTATTGATCGGAGATCATTATAGTCTCCGACCTTAGTGATCGGCAATAGCAATGTTGAAGATTTCGAAAAAAGCGGATTATGCCCTCATGGCCCTTCAGCACATTGCTGCTGTCCAGTTTGGCGATGTGACGCCTGGGCGCGTGGTGAATACAAAAGAAATCGCGGAGGAATACAATATCCCTCTCGAGCTGCTGGCCAAAGTGCTCCAGACTCTTGCCAAGCACGCACTGATCGAGAGCCACAATGGCCCCAAGGGCGGATACCTGTTGGCCCGGCGCGCACACCAAATTACGATCGCGCAAATTCTCGAAAGCATCGAGGGCCCCTTGGGTATCACCGATTGTTCGCACGAGAAGGATGGAGAGTTGTGCATGCAGCGGGAAAATTGCCATATCCGCACACCACTCTTGAAAGTCCAGGACAGCATCGCCCAATTGCTCAATAACATGACCCTGCAAGACATGATGGGTGGCACACCCCTCATTACCATTCAGTCCCCTGCGGCACAAGGAGTTGAACGATGAAACTGCCGATTTTCTTGGACAACCATTCCACGACGCCCATGGATCCACGTGTATTGGAGACCATGCTCCCCTACTTCGTTGAGAAATTCGGGAATGCAGCCAGCCGCAATCATGCTTTCGGGTGGGCTGCAGAAGAAGCTATCGAACAGGCGAGGAAACAAATCGCGAAACTGATCAAAGCCGATCCGAAAGAGATCGTTTTCACGAGCGGCGCTACTGAATCGGACAATCTTGCGATCAAAGGCGTGTTGGAAATGTACAAAGAGAAGGGCGACCACATTATTACGTCGTCCACCGAACACCGTGCCGTGCTCGACACCGTCAAATCGTTAGAAGGTAAGGGTAAAGGGACAGTGACCTATCTCCCTGTCGATAAGTTCGGGATGGTGAATCCTGAAGATGTGCGGAATGCTATTACAGCAAAAACAATCCTCATCTCCGTCATGTTGGCGAACAATGAAATCGGCACGATCAACCCCGTCAAAGAGATCGGCAAGATCGCCAAAGAAAAGGGCATTCTCTTTCATTGCGATGCGACGCAAGGTGTTGGGAAAATTCCCGTCGATGTCCAGGAGATGGGCATCGATCTGATGTCGTTCTCGGCCCACAAGATGTATGGACCCAAGGGGGTCGGGGCGCTCTACGTGAGAAAAAAGAACCCGCGGGTTCGCATTGCGGCGCAAATGGACGGTGGCGGGCATGAGCGTGGCATGCGCTCCGGTACGCTTCCGGTGCCCTTAATTGTGGGGTTCGGCAAGGCTTGCGAGCTCTGTGAGCAGGAGATGGCCAAAGACACCACGCGATTGATTGCGATGCGCGATCGGTTGGAAGCCAGTATCATGAAGGCCCTCGAAGAAAGTTATCTGAACGGCCATCCGATCAATCGGCTCCCCGGCAACCTCAATATCTCCTTTGCCTATGTGGAAGGCGAGTCGTTGCTGATGGGTATGAAGGATATCGCCCTCTCGTCCGGTTCAGCCTGCACCTCGGCCACCTTGGAGCCGTCCTACGTGCTCCGCGCGTTGGGGGTCGGGACGGAACTGGCACACTCCTCGATTCGTTTCGGTCTGGGCCGCTTCAACCAGGACGATGAGATCGACTACACGATCAAGAAGGTCATTGAGGTCGTCACCAAGTTACGTGAAATGTCCCCACTCTACGAGATGGCGAAAGAAGGCATCGATTTG
>JANOJM010000088.1:0-3580 GCA_031418735.1 Nitrospiraceae bacterium
TATCTTGCTCGGGTTTCCCGGAGAAACGAACGAGGACTATCGCTGCCAGATTGATCTGATTCCATCGTTGTTTCATCTACACCCACCGGAAGCCACCGGGAAGTTCTGGCTGCAGCGATTCAGTCCCTACTACACCAAACCTCATGAGTACGGCGTCCGCATCACCGGCCCCTGGGCGGCATACGAGTATGTCTACGACGCCAGGCAGGTGGACGTGAAAAAGATTGCCTATGATTTCGAATATGAGCTGGATAATTGGAGCGTAGATCAGCAGGTCTATCAAGAATTGGTCGATCTCGTGCAGGAGTGGCAGAGACTGGCCGGTTCGAATGATCGGCCGTTTCTCTATTACTCGAAGATGATGGACTATGTCACAGTCTACGATGGCCGAAACCCAAAAGTACCGATTAGGCAGCGCTACGATTGGCCTGCAGCGGGAATCATCGAGGTCTGTAACGAAGCGGCGAAGACTGTAGATCAAATCCGCACGCTGCTGGTAAACCAACCTGACGGAAACAAAATTCTCGACGGAGAAATCAATCATGCACTCGGTGTATTGACGGCTGCACGGGTTCTCTACGAAGAGCGCGGAAAATATTTCACCCTTGCCGTGCCAGAAAACTCCTATCTTTAGCCGAACGAAACGCCGGGCTCATCACATCGACAGTTTGTCAGCGACGTTACGCATCTGGACGCCATGCGCGAGTGAGGCGCCGCCTCGGATGGCGCAGGCGACGTGGACGGCTTCTGTCATTTCTTCGATGTTCGATCCTTTTTCTAAGGAGGCCTGCGTGTAGGCATCGATACAGTAGGGACATTGGACTGCGTGGGCGACGGCAAGGGCGATGAGGGCCTTTTCTCGTTCCGTCAACGCTCCCTCAGCGAAGACGGCACTGTAGTAAGCCATGAATTTTTCCCAAAGATCCTTGTTGCCCTTGCCCATCTCGGCGAATTTTCCCAAATCATGGGGATGATAATAGGTCTCCATAGGCGGCTCCTTGGTCAAAGGTTAAGGCTGAGGTTGAGAGGACCTTGGTCTGCTATGCGTTGCTGGGCGGTTCGAGGTCAGCTTGTGTGAGCACCTGCGAAAACCGCGTGCCGACGAAGCCCGTCACCTTGGCCATAAGGTCGGTTACCTCTTGCCATTCTTGCGGCAGAAGATCCTGCTTCAGTTGGGGATGAATCGCCCATTGGGCATCGACCTGTGTTCCCTTTCGGCTCACGAGCACCCGAAGCAGTTCCACATCCTTCGTGCGTGAATCGGCCCCTGCTGCTTGGGGCGGGTTTCCGTTTGGTTGTCCTGATAGAGGTGTTGAACGTGCCATACCGCCAATTTCCTTCCCTCTGTTTGGAGGCAATCATACCGTATCGTCATTCTGTCTGTATATCTGCCAGAAGGCCTCTGTGGCCCCTCGGACGGTTCAGTATTTGACTGATCTGATGTAAGCGTGGCGGGCTGATGTTTTAAGAGGGAGTTGCGTCTTCTTGGAGCAGGTCGAGCATGGCTTGGTGGATAGACCCGTTACTTGCGACTAATTCTTTTCCGTATATCGAGTGCGGAGCGCCTTTGAAGTCTGTTACCTTGCCGCCGGCTTCGCGGAGGATGACGACTCCTGCTGCCATGTCCCAAGGGTTTAGGGTCACTTCCCAAAACCCATCGAACCGGCCTGCCGCGACATAGCAAAGATCCAGCGCTGCCGTTCCAGTTCGGCGCAATCCTTGTACGTTTAATGCAAATCGCACGAAGTGATTCAAATTATTATTCTGGGTTTCGCGAATGTCGTAAGCAAATCCGGCCACGAGGAGTGCACGATTGAGGTGGTTCGCTGTGGACACGGAAATAGGGGCCCCGTTGAGGTAAGCCCCGTGACCGATTTGCGCGGTGAAGAGCTCGTCCCGAGTCGGGTCGTAGACCACCCCGATAATCCCGCGGCCGTCACATTCCACTCCGATGGATACGCAGTAGGCGGGGAATCCGTGGGCGAAGTTGGTTGTGCCATCAAGTGGATCAATCACCCATTTGTAACGGGATGGAGATTGTTCAGTCAGCCCACGCTCCTCGGCAAGGATGCGATGGGTTGGGAATGCTGCGTGGATGACATCGATGATCCGTTGTTCTGCCTGGTGGTCGGCGTCGGTGACAAGATTAATAATCTCCTTATGTTCAATCCGAAAGCCGATGCGTGCGCACTCCGTTAGAACGGCTCCAGCCTGGCGTGCCGCGTCGGTGGCGACTGAAAGGAGTGTGTCGGAAGCGATATCCTTGTCATACGATATTGACATGGGACGGCATCATAGCACGAGGCCGCTTTTCTACTAATATTGAGCCAAAAGACCTCTAAAACAGGAAATAATCCTATCCATGAGGCTCGGATCTGGCTGGTTGCTTGTCATGCTTATTAGCTGCGCAAATGGTATTCTTGGAAAGCACGGACCCGTATTAAAGCGATCACGCTATGCAAGCCACTATTCGAACCTTATCTATTGACTTGCTATGCAAGCAATGCTATAAAGCAAGCATGCTTCACCTGGGGGCAAGTCTGTGGAAGAACTCACCGATATATTGGTTGGTCTTGAGCAACGGATCAGCGCCTACAAGAACCGACTGCAGGAACTCGAAAAGAAACGGCGTCGTTTGGACGACGAGATTGCCACGATTAAAAAATATTTGGAGTTGGCAGAAACTCTCTATCGCGTTGAAGCCGACAAGGCCAAACTCGCCAGTCTCTCCAGTCAATTTTATTCCGATGAAAAAGGCGCTCGGCAACGGCCGAATACGGATGTCACTGACCAGTCGAGGGAAATCCTCATGGGGCGGAGCAAGTATTCCGGGAAAAGCGTTTCGGAAGCTGCGTACGAAATGCTCCGCGAGGCGAATCGCTCGATGCACGCAAAAGAGCTTGTGCAGCGATTGGTCGAGGGGGGGCTCCAGATCAAGGGGAAAACGCCGCTGACATCTGTGGCCACGTCCTTGAAGCGGGACAAGCGGTTTAAGAAAGTGGGCCCGAACACATTCGAGGCATTGGAAGAATCTCTGATCCACGCAGTGTAGTGAGTCAGTCTAGTAGACCTTAAAATACGTGAAGGGGGGTGAGAGTCTTGGCGACGAAGAAAGCAGCAAAAAAGAAGAAGAAGTAGTCCCCGCCTTGATTTGAGCGTCGGGAGCAAGGCCACTTGCTCTCGACGCTAAATCTTAGTTCAATTCACCGCACGTCAAGATTTATCTCGCCTGGATCGGCAAGATCACACGCAGGCTTTCATTCAACAGAACGGTGTTAGGAGGCTTGAAGGGCTACAAGCGATGTTGGTCGTGGTGCGGTCTTGGCGGAACGAGGCTTAGATGCAGCGACTGTTTCATCGCCGTCGAGCAACACCCAGCTATCGGGGTGAGAGAGAATCTGCTGAACAAGGCGCGTGTGTATCGCATGCCCCGAGCGATCGGCGATCAAGTGCCCGATAAAGGGTACACCGAGCAACGAAAAGTCTCCGATCAAGTCGAGGATCTTGTGTCGCACGAATTCATTGGCAAAACGAAGGCCTGATTCATTGAGAATGCCGTCCTGAGAGAGGACGATCGTAT
>JANOJM010000089.1:0-3914 GCA_031418735.1 Nitrospiraceae bacterium
ATCCGCTGAGCCAAGTGAATTCGAACAAACCAGCTCGGCCAGACCGCCGGTTTTGTGCGCCGGCGTCATCTCTTTTGGGCGCATTTCATAGAGCGTCACTTTCGCTCCACGATTGGCTGCCTGCCATGCCGCTTCAGACCCGGCCAGACCGCCCCCGATAATGACGATGTCGTCGCGCATTCGAGTGAAGCCCCACGGCTTTACAGCCGTGGTCCCTTTTGTGTCTTCGGCGGAACCCGCCGAAGCGTGTCCTCCTTCGCCAAGGCTTTGGAGGACACCCACTGCGCATTCCTCCACAGCTTTACAGCTGTGGCTTCCTGCGTAGGCGGGTGAAACTCCCCAAAGAAAGGCTAAGAGCGGTGGCATTGTAGGAACCGCATTTTGGGGATGTCAAGACGACTTCGCACTGCATAACGCCGGCAGCACGGTTGATCCGATTTACGACCCCATGCTAGACTTTGCGTCCCGTAGGCGATTAGCTCAGGGGTAGAGCGCTTCCTTCACACGGAAGAGGCCACTGGTTCGATACCAGTATCGCCTACCATATCCTCCCCTTTCCCGGTCCATACCCATAGCCTAACCCCACAGTATTCATGATACTGTCGGAACCGCTCCTATTCTGGACAGAATCCTGGAGGTCGGCTACACTTCAGTCTACCGAGAGACCATCGACTCTGAACTACATAAGACAAGTGAGGTCATCTATGCGGACTACAACTCTTGCTTTGGGAATTCTCCTCCTGGCCACCGCAGTCGGTTGTGCCGGAAACCGCGAGCAACAGGCGTCGGCCGATGCAGATACAGGCTATACCCCCCCGGTTAGCATTTACAGTGTGATGGACCCCACATCCTTGGTCTATACCAATGTGGCGGCCGGAGCTTCCCCTGGCGATAACCCCTGGCGCTGGGCCGGCTTTCTCTTGCACCCGATCGGAGTTGCGATGGATTACGGCGTGAACCGGCCGATTTACGCAATCACCAGCAAGATGCCCTACCTTTTCGGATACACATCTGAGGACTCAATGGTAGATGGCCAGCGGCGATAATCTCCGCACACACACCGCCCTACATTGAACGCCCGCTTTCCTCCCGAAAGCGGGCGTTGCCTCGTCACCCCCTTGGCAAACCCTTTCACCTTTCGTGTATGCTCCCTTCGTGAGTTTGAATTCACGTAACAGGCAGCTACCTCGCGCTATGCCCTTTCGACTGTGGGTGGGCTGCGGCCTAGCACTGGCCCTTTCGCTGAACGGCTGCGACACTTCGCCTCGAAAGTCGGCTCTCCCGCCCTCTGAAAGCGACCTCGTCCTCCTGAAGCCCACGACCCTCTGCACCTCGAAATCCGCCTTCCTCAAGACACATCCTGGCTCGACCCTCAAACCACACGACTGGGGCGCCGGACAAGAGTTGCTTCTCCCTGCCGGACGAAGTCCATCACATGGCGACGAGTCTTACTTTTTCGATGAGGACGGTATGCTGGTCGGAACCGTCTTTACCTTTCCATCGGGGCTCGACTTGAAACCATACCCGGTCCTCCGCCATACCTTAATGCAGCTGAAGCCTGTATTGGAATTCTATCTCACCGTGGCCAATCTCTCCTCAAAGACGAGTATGGATTCCAGCGCCCTGTACGAAACCGGCGATGAGAAAACGACGACACAATACTTGGTGTTTGGTACGCGCGATCAGCCGACGCTGCTCCAGGCTTCCGTGACGATCGACCCCTATGTACGGCTCTTCTCACCCTATCGACGCGAGTTCCTGGAACGGCTGCGCCATTCAAAGGGCAAGAAGCCAGGACAGGAGATCGAGGGGCAAGGCGCGGAGGACAAGGAGCCCTTCCTCTCGCTCCAGCAATTTGCACGCGGCCAAACCGCACAGCTCTCTTACTGCGGGGCTCAGAACTACGATACCGCAGCCACCGCCTACCAGAAAGCGATTGCCAGTGGCTTTACGAATAAAGTGTGGCAGGCAGAAGCTCATCACAAGCTAGGCCTGGCATGGGAAGGAAAGGGAGAGCACGAGAAGGCCAAGGCGGAGATGCTTCAGTCCTTGACCATCAGACCGAACACTCCGGAAATTCTGAACAACCTCGGCACGGTGTACCGCGAGCTGGGAGACAAGGCGAGCGCGCTCGCCTCATTCGAAAAAGCCGTCACGCTCCGCCCAAATTATGCCATCGCCCGCTACAACTTGGCCGAGGCCTACGAGCCCACGAATCCTATGCGGGCCATCTCGGAGTACGAGACCTATCTCGCGCTGGTCCAAGGTGTCCCCGATGAAGCCGGTCGCGTTGCTGTTGTCCAACAACGCGTCAAGACATTGAAGCACTAGCAGGATGCTCAGCGCCGGGCCTTTTCTTCCTGTTCTTCGAGCGTCTTGCAGTTGATGCAGAGGGTAGTGACCGGGCGGGCCTTCAGTCGAGGATAGGGAATTTCTTCTTCGCAGCGCTCACAGATGCCATAGACAGCTTGGTTCATCCGCTCAAGCGCCTCGTCGATCTTCTTGACTAATCGTTGCTCGCGCTCACGGATACGCATCGAAAAATTCTGCTCGGCTTCCGCAGATGCCTGATCGCTGACATCCGGGAAGGTCTCCTGACCGTTTGGATTGGCGAGGCCTTCGACCACCTCCTCCAACAATACCTTGCGCTGTCGCTCAAGGTCGCGACGAATAGCCGCGTACTTTTTCCCCTGAGACGGTTTCTTAGCTTTGGGCTTGGCCGTGACAGCTTTGGCTGCCGGTCGAGTGGGCGAATTGCGCTTGGCGGAAGAGCCTGCCTTCATATACTGCAACCTGTCTGTAGTGTACGACCGTCCGAAACCAAAAAACTATAGCAGGGGCCTGGAGGGGGGTCAATGGGCAGGGTGTCTGGGACAAACCAGGTTTATTTGGTTTGTTTTGTTAAACTGGTTGGTTTCCGTTCAACCAAACAAACAAGACACACTAAATAACGGCCTTGCTACAGATCCCGGCGGCCTTCGATCGACTTCAGCAATGTTACGTCGTCGGCATATTCGATATCCATCCCGACCGGAATGCCATAGGCGATACGCGAGACCCGGGCTCCAAGAGGTTTCAGTTGGTTCGTTAAATAGATGGCGGTCGCCTCGCCCTCGATCGTCGGACTCGTCGCGAGGATCACTTCGTCAATTCCCCCAAGCTTCACCCGATCGATCAACTCCTCGGCCCTGATATCGGACGGACCGACACCGTCCAGAGGTGATAAGGCGCCGAGCAGCACATGATACAAGCCTCGGTAGGCTCCCGCTCGCTCGATGGCATAGGTCGTACTCGGTTCTTCCACCACCAGGATTCTAGTCTGGTCCCGTTTAGGATCCAGACAAAATTCGCAGAGTTCGCCCTCGGCGATGTTCCGGCATTGCCGGCAAAACGAGAGCCCGTCTTTGACGGCACGAATCGCCTCAGCCAAGCGAAGCGCGTCTTCGCGCTCAGCCTTCAAGACATGAAAGGCTAATCGCTGCGCCGTCTTTTGGCCGATACCAGGAAGACGGACTAACTCGCGCACCAATCGTGAAAGTAATCCTTGCTGATCGACTGCCATGCCGTAATAATTCGCTAGGTCAACCCAGGGACGTTCATCCCTCCAGTAACCGATTTCATCGCATCCGCCATCATCTCGCGAGCCTTCCGCAGAGCGTCATTGGAGGCGGCCATAACCAAATCTTGCACCATCTCCACGTCGCCGCTTTTCACCACTTCGGGATCGATGACGATGCCGACTAGCTGCATGGCCCCATTCGCGGTGACCGTCACACTGCCACCGCCGGCCGTTCCGGTCACCGTCTTCGACGAGGCCTGCTCCTGCACCTTTGCCATTTGGGCCTGCATCGCCTGCGCTTGCTTCAGAAGATTTCCCATGTTGCCCATCGGGTTCTTCATTCCTCAACCTCCTT
>JANOJM010000090.1:0-2366 GCA_031418735.1 Nitrospiraceae bacterium
ATGCTCCCGACTGACAGCTCTTTCCGTCGCCGAGCGCCGGCGTCCGCCTCACACAACGGAACCTAATGGTCACCAATGGTGATAGTCAATTTTAGGCTGCAATTTTTAACATAGCCCCTACCCCTTGTCAACGAACCGCGGTCTGGCCGGATGGAGAGATAGGCCCATTTTCAAGCACTTGGCTAGGGCCGTTCTTGATGCGTCTGCGTTGGGGGAAATGAGAAAAAGTGTTGCGCTCGGCAGGTGGAAAACTTACAAAATTCCTCGTGTTTTTGCCTCGGCTGCGACACGGTCTACTTCAGCTCGCCGTTCCGAATCTTTCTTGGCGATCCAGGTCTCCCAGGACTTCCCCGTGGCCGTGTCCTCACCGGTAAAGGCAATTGCGGCAATTTGGTCGTAGCGTATACGCCGCGCGGCAGAACTGTCGGAAGGAAACACCTCAAGATAGGAGTCGGACCCGCTGACCTGTCGATTGAAAAGATACCCGCTGAGGGATTCACCGGACTTCAACGACACCGTCACATCGCCACGATAATCGAACGCCAGCTCCACCGCTTCGCCAAGCTCAGCGAACGAAGCCGGCTGAAAGACGCGGCCTTCGAGCGATCCGGCTACTCCGGCAGCACTATGGTTCTTGGTGTCAGTCATCGCAAGTGGTCGTTAATCGTGAATCGTTATTCGTTAACTGGAAGAGCCTCAGGACCTTTCTCGTACGGTTAACGTTGAACGGTTAACAATTAACGAGAAGTGGGGAGCATCGTCAGCTTGACGGTCCGACCAAACCCGGACAAGGTGCCGAACGTATCCTCGACGGCGGACGGTTCATAGCCACAATGCACCATACAATCGGCGCATTTCTCATTCCGCCCGGTTCCGTAATGATCCCACTCCGTACTGTCCATCAGTTCACGAAACGTCTTGGCATAGCCCTCTTGCAGCAAATAGCAGGGTTTCTGCCACCCGAACACGTTATAGGTCGGATTGCCCCAGGGCGTGCATTCATATTCCCGCCGCCCCATCAAGAAATCCAAGAACAGCGGCGACTGATTGAACTGCCACCTCTTCTTTGGATTCCCCAAAATACGGGAAAACAATTCCCTGGTGCGTTCTCGTTTCAGGAAATGCTGCTGATCAGGGGCTTTCTGATAGCTGTATCCAGGTGAAATCATCATGCCTTCGACCCCGAGATCCATCATCGCATCGAAAAACTTCCGCACGCGCTCCGGATTGGCATCGTCGAAGAGGGTCGTATTGGTCGTGACCCGGTGCCCCCGCTTCAGCGCCGCCTTAATCGCCTTCACCGCCACGTCATAGACCCCGTCGCGGCAGACCGCCAAATCGTGCTCGTCTTTTAGACCGTCCATGTGGACGCTAAACGTAAGAAACTTCGAGGGCTGATACTCGTCGAGTTTTCGCTCCATCAAAATCGCATTGGTGCAGAGATAGATATACCGCTCCTGCGCAACCAGCCCACGGACAATCGCCGGCATCTCGGGATGGATCATCGGTTCACCGCCGGGAATACTGACGATCGGAGCGCCGCATTCCACCGCCGCGGCCAAGCACTGTTCGACCGTAAGCCGCTTATCCAACACATGATCCGGATATTGAATCTTTCCGCAGCCGGCGCAGGCCAAATTGCAACGGAACAAGGGTTCCAACATCAGCACGAGCGGATACCGCTTCACCCCTGTCAGTTTCTGGGTGAGCACGTACTTCGTGACAGTAGCCATCTGGGAAATCGGAACAGCCATTCCTCTCTCCTTCTTTTCAATCTGTATTGGTAACGGCAGCAGTCCGGCCACCGAACTAGCAGGTTGTAATCGCTGGGGATTCTAGCACTCATTCTCGCCGTCCGTCAATTTCCCATCGTATCCATGCTAGTCCACCTCCGAAAGTCATCGATTCATTGCCAAGGTGAGGCGATGCAAACAAACTCTTCGGGTGGTCAGTCCAGCGAACGTTGCTTGACTTCGCACTCCCCTGCCAGCCATCAATGGAGCAGACGGGAATGACGTGCGGCAATTGATGAACAACTCAGGCGAGACTCTCCAGGAGTGAACGGACATGACACTTCTGAGGGAATGGTGGAGGTGGTTTAAGCGGCAAAGTCGGCTCAACAAGATTGTCATCGTGAGCTTTCTAGCCTCGCTGGTCTTGTTTCTCATCCCCTTGGTCGTGTCCTGGCTCAAGCCAACCCCCATCCATGTCGGCGTTGCCTTCTACACCTATGAACGCGCCTTCACAGTGGAGGGGAATACCAAGACCTATTTTTATGAAAATCGGAACCTGGTGTCCGATTGCAGTCTCCGGCGAGTCGACCAAGCCCTGCCGAAAGGCCGCGCCAAGACGCCTGAACCGCAGTC
>JANOJM010000091.1:0-1930 GCA_031418735.1 Nitrospiraceae bacterium
GGCAATCATGCCGATCGCCAACACATAGAGGGTGGTGAGCCCCTTGTGGACGAGCACCTTGTCGATGATGACTTGGGTGAAGAGCGGTGTCAGCAGCGCAAAGAGCTGCAAGAAGAACGA
Source organism: Nitrospiraceae bacterium (assembly GCA_031418735.1). Classification (GTDB taxonomy): domain Bacteria; phylum Nitrospirota; class Nitrospiria; order Nitrospirales; family Nitrospiraceae; genus Palsa-1315. Next base: position 121 of record JANOJM010000091.1, read on the forward strand.
CGCAATCAGCACCTCTCCCAGAAACGCTCGGTACTTGACGATGGCGGGAATGAACCAGCTGAAATCGAATGACAAATCTTGTTGCCGCAGGTTGGCCCGCTTGGTCAAAAGCAAGAGCTGCCCGCTCCAGGCCGATTCGAACTGGGCGCGCGAAAAGATCAGTGGATGGCCTTCCTCCGGATCCTGAATCAGCGCCTTGTTTCCGTCAATTTTTGCGAGCACCACATAGTGCCCGTTCTTTCGCTTGGCAATGGCGGGAAGGGGTGTTCCAGAGAGCTTGGCCCACTCGGTCTTAATCGAGCCGGCCTTGAGCCCAAGATGTTTGGCGGCCCTGAGGAGATCGGTCTCGGAGAGAGGCTGTCCTGACTGGGAAAACTGATGGCGTAGTTGTGCGCCATCAGCCGGCAGATCATAGAACCGTGCGAGGATAAGGAGGCAATTCAGTCCGGTATCAATGGGTGGCGCCAGAATCTTCTCTGTATCATCCTTAGCCTCCGGTGGAACCAGCTCTGGAAAGTGACGCATGAGAGTTCTCTAACAGCCTAACAGGGGAACGAACGAGGCCACAGTCTCTTTCGGGCAACCGTGGTAAGGAATCCATGTGGCATGTTTCGGCAGAGTATACTGGAAGCCAGTTCACAGAAGCTACAGGGGGATAAGAGGGGAAACGGGTGTCAGGAACCGTTGTTTGGATTCGTTTGGGCGAAGACAGTTGCTGACACCGTTTTCTTCCCCCGTCCCGACAATTCAACATTAATCATTCAACATTCCCACTGCCGCCTCACTCTCACGTCTTCAATACCCCCCTATCCCGCTACCCCCTTGCCCCCACGGCTAACGCTTCACGTTTCCCCCTTGCGCGCATACCCTCTGTTGGGCTATCTTAACAAGGTATTTATTTAGCATATCATGGGGGAATATCATGGCAGCCATCTCGCTCAAGCTACCCCAGGACATATTAGAGACTAGCCGTCGCTGTGCGGATACGCTGCACCTCTCCAGAGCGGCGTACATTCGTCGCGCCATCGAACGGATGAATCGGCAGACACAGGCATTGCTCCGGGCCAAACGCCTGGCCGAGGCCTCAAAGAAAGTGCGAAAAGAAAGCATGCGCGTCAACCGTGAATTCGCCGCGATTGAGAAGGCTCCAGATGCCTAAGCGAGGGGAAGTGTGGCTGGCCAACCTCAATCCGAAACGGGGCACCGAGCCAGGGAAAACACGACCGGTGCTGATTGTTCAGGCCCAGGCATTGCTCGATGCCCACCATCCCTCGACGCTGATCGTCCCCCTGACCACAATCCTGGTGAACGATGCCGAGCCGCTTCGCTTGCGTGTAGCTGCAGCAGACCACCTGCGACGAGACTCCGATCTGTTGATCGATCAACTGCGCGCCATCGACAATCTCCGCCTGGTACAAGGCCCGATAACCAAACTCTCACCGGCACTCATGGCTCGGGTTCACGAAGCCATCTCCGAAGTCCTCGACCTAGGAGGGACAGGCTCCGCCTAAGGCGGTGCCTGACTCCGTTTTCTTCCCCCGTCCCGACAATTCAACATTAATTATTCAACATTCCCACTGCCGCCTCACTCTCACGTCTTCAATACCCCGCTATCCCGCTACCCCCCCCTTACGCTTCACGCTTCACATTGACCCTCCCCCGATTTTACAGACACCTCCATAAGGGGGAGAATGGTGAAATCGGAGGTGACCATGCCAGCAAAAGCGCGACGGCGGTATACCGAGGAATTTAAGATGGAGGCGGTGAGGTTGGTGCGGGAGTCCGCCCACCCCGTGGCCCAGGTGGCGCG
>JANOJM010000092.1:0-6867 GCA_031418735.1 Nitrospiraceae bacterium
GAAGAGATCGACATAGGTTGCCACCGTGTCTTCATGGGATTGATGCATCGGGACTCCGAATATCTCATGGAGCAGACGATGATGGACGACCATGCCGATGAACGCGCGGGCCGCCAGGAGGGGATCGACCGGACGAAATGCTCCGTCGTCAATCCTTGTGCGAATATACGCGGCGAGGTGGTCATAGAACACTTTGTGATGTTTGCCGAAGAACATCTCGGATAGTTCGTGCCCTTCCAACGCACTGAATAAGAGGAGCCGTAAGAGCGTCGAGTCGACGCCGGGGCGAATGCGATAGCTCGCAATCATTGTAAACACACGATGGTCGTCGTGTGTTTTGGCTGCAGCCTCCACCGCGTCGAGCAGTTCGTTGACGGTCACTTTTTCTGCCAGGATTGCGGCGTAAAGCGTTCGTTTCGTCGGGAAATACTTGAAGACCAGCGCCTCACTCACGCCCGCTGCTTTGGCAATTTCTTTTGTGGTGGTACCGTTGAACCCTTTTCTGGCGAAGAGCGATGTGGCGGCCAGAATGAGGCTGGCCTGGCGGACGCGTGCCGAAGCTCGCTGTCTGTTCCTGTTCGTGGTTTGGGTGGTCCGTTTCTTCATGGTAAGTGAGTGCTTACTCACGTGAATCCTAGCATGCGCCGATTCCAGGGGGCAAGTATTGGCTCGGAACCGCAATAGCCTGCATTTCGCATGAAGGTTCGTCGCGAAAGCGCGCAGACGTGAAGTGATACGGGCACTCGGAGCCAGGGACTGGCTCTGCCGTCTGCGGCAGTGCCTGTCCCGCTCCTCAGAAGGGGACAGGCACTGAGAAGAAGAGTGCCTGTCCCCAGCAGTATGTCGAGGGGCTGAACGGCGAGACAGCCCGTCACAGCCGCGTATCCGCGCGTGCAGCAGAAGCGTTCATGAATAATGCGGGCTAAGGTAAGGATTTAAGCTGCCGTCGAGAGCTGGAACTGTCCTGGATGGCGAGCGAGGGAAGTCCGTTTTAGAGTGTGGACCGGTTCATCTGCTTCCAGATGAAATGGCGAAGCCGGACCTGCTCTCGTGCCATGATGTGAAGAAATTCGATTCCGTATTCGTTTTCCGCTGCCCAGATCACCCGAAACTCTGAGATGAGAACCAGACGGGATGTCTCAGGGATTGTCAGGTAGAGAGTCCGGAACTGGCCTATCGGCAAGGCATGTGTGCTGCAGAGTTTACACCCGCGCTCGGACAGATTAAGGGCTACTCCATCGCCAGCCTGGTTGAAGCGATCTGCTGCTGAAAAGCGAGCCATGATCTGCACAGGTATCCGTCGGGCCACCCTGCGGGCAGTGGCTTGAACTGGGGTATGGGCCGACACTCGTTTGTCTATCCGCCGTGGTCCGATCATTGATTCTCGTTGTCGCAAGCGAACAGTTTAATCGGAATATGCGAGATTCGATCGCAAGAAGTACGAGAGCCGGTTTCGTTCCCGTAGGTTCATCTTGAGGATCTCGACTCCAAACCGACGTCCTGAAGCCCCAGCCACCTTCGTTTCCATTACCCAAGCCACCTTCGCTTCCATTATAAACAGTGGGTCTTGTCCGTCCGGGAGGTAGAGAAAAATCGTGAGGTCCATCCCCTGCTTGACCGAGGCGTTGCCGCGAATACCCAATCCTGTGGGCGAGAGATCCGTGACCATGCCATCGCCCATGAGAACCTCACCAAAACAGTCTTGGGCTGAGTACATCAACCCGAACTCTATCGAAGGGCGGGGGCTTTGCCTTCGATTGGCCACTTCCGTCACAGACTGAAGCCCGTTTCTAGATGCGACCTGTTGTCGTTTCATGAGGACACCTCCTTGTTCTTGCTCTGGTTTCAGATGCCTCCGTTGTGGACTGAGAGAATGACCGAGTTCATAAGAAGAATCGCAGATGATTCTTCTCTTCCAACGTCAAGGTCTTTATCTCCACCCCAAATCGACATCCGTCAACCCAGGATACCCGGCCTTGGGTAATGGAAAATGGCTTTTCCATTCCAGGAAGATCGATGGAGAGGGTTACGTCCATGCCGGGTGCGACCGACCGATTTCCCCGTATGCCGATCCCGCTTGATGAGAGATCGGTGACGATGCCGTCACCGATCAGCGTCTGGCCGGAGTCCATGTAGGAATAGAACAATGAGCAGAACGTTGGGGTACGGCTGCCATGCCGGCGATCGGAGTGACCGGGGAGTTCTGCCACTGCGGTAGTTCTGGGCGGGATAATATGAGTATCCATGACCCCTCCGTGGCGTTGGATCGACGCTTAGACGATACGGAATGCTGTCCGTCGATCCTCCAGAGACGACAGCCTGATATGTCTCAATATCACTTCTTGCAACCGTCTCCGTTCTTCTGCAGATATCTTGGGGAATCTGACGGCAAACGAGTCTCTGGAAATTCGGGAGAGGATGACGTCGGTGAGACGCATCGGGTCCTGTCCATCTTTAAGGTCTAGGAACAGAGTGAGAGTGCTACCTAGCGGGCACGGGGCTGTGCTCAAGATCTTGCAGCCTGTTTTGGAGAGGTCTTTCAGGGTTGCCTCTCCTGTGACGACTCGTGCGCCTACTTGGCTGGAGTAGCGGACTCGGTACCACATTGAAACTCGTTCAGCGTAGCGCTGATCCAAGAGTGAATGAGGTTTCTGGTCCTGGATGTTGAGAGCGGGGTGGCTTAGCTTCATCGGTGCTTTCCCTGTAGTTCCGCCGTGGTTCCTCTATCCCCTGCGACAGCTTGAGAATACCGCATCCGGGAGTTCCGGCCATCCCTCATGCGAGGGGGTGGAGGCTCCACCAGAAGGGGGAGTTGGGTCTAAGGGCTCAATTGGCGGGGCTTAGCAGGAAAGCCGCCAGAGACTGGCTGAGGTCGAGGCCGAGGTTAAGGGAAGATCGAAAGCATCGGGAAGGCCAGGCAGGGGGCGACTGTCAATTCACGGTGTCTGTGCTGCTGTCTGTCATTTTTCGGCGGAGCTGCTGGCTCTCGAAGAAGATGATGCCGCGATCGGTGCCGATCTCGTATCGGAGTTTCACATCGGTTTCGAACCCGGTCCAGCTAAAGAATTTGACAGGGCCGCTGGCGATCTGCCCCGATGTGCGGTCGAGCGGGCCGTAGAGGGATTGAAGATAGGTAAGAATCTGGTCGTGGATTGCCGTGCCTTGGTAGCGGACAGTCACACGCGCAAACTTGTCTTCGGAGGTGACGAATCGCATGGAGTCGACTTTCACCGGGCCAAGAGAAGGAGTCCCGGTCTTCAGCTCATAGGTTTGTGACCGACCGGCGTCCTCGACTTTCATGAAGGTGTCGGTTTCCGAAAATGTTGTGCCCCAGGGGATTCCCTCGAACCCGTTGGGGTCGTTCTGCATCGGCACGGCTGATACCGGGCCGCCCTGCAGGATGAGCGAGAAGAAAAGGCCGATGGGGGAGAGGTGGTGGATCCAATTGGTTGTGCAGGAACGGCGAGGCATGTTATTCCGCCGAATCGCTGATATGGTCGTTGAACAGTGGGGCCAGGGTGCGACTGTCGATGAAGATAAATCCCCTCTCCGTATTCGCATGGTACGTCACGTTGATTTCGGTATCGGTTCCGCGCCATGTATATTGCTGATTGAGGCCCCGAATCATCTGTCCCGGAACGCGCTCAAGGGAACCGAACTGACGTTCCAGGTAGGTGAGGATCTGTTTGTGCCGATCCGCACCCTGATAGTGAATGGTCACGCGGGCGAATTGCTCGTTGACCGATAAGAGCAGAAGACTCTCGACCGGGACTCCGGCATACGATGGCGGGCCCTCCCTCAGTCGGTATTCATTCACATGCGGGCCTGTTCTGGCTACTTCCAAGTCCGGCCGGGTGGTCAGGGCAACGCCCCAGGCCAGGCTCTGAAAACCGTTCGGATCGTTCACCATCGGCACTGCATGGGCGAGAAATGGGCTGCTCATACAGAGCAGGAGGCACAATAGGAAAAGATGCCGGCCCGCGTGATTCTTCTGTCGCCCAATCATGCCAGAACGCTACCATGGCCGATTATTAGGGTGCAACTCTCTGAGTTTTGTTGAGAATAGTGTGGGGCATAGCTTATAATGCGCGCGCTTTTCCATGTGCGGAGTAGCGAGGAACTGACTGGATGATTGAGAGCGATACGTTTGTCCAAGCCTTGCAAGATATCGGGGTAGATTTCTTTACGGGGGTTCCGGACTCGATCCTGGGAGGCATTATTGCGGAGTTGATGGAGCGGCGTCTCTATACCCCGGCAGTACGTGAAGACGAAGCCGTAGCCATGGCAGCCGGGGCCTATATGGCCGGTAAGATTCCTGCCGTGTTGATGCAGAACTCCGGGCTGGGGACGTCACTGAATACGCTCATTTCCCTCAACTATATCTATCAGCAACCCTGCATCCTGATCGTGTCCTGGCGGGGCCAAGGCGGCAACGATGCGCCGGAGCATCTGGTGATGGGCGAAGTCATGCCGCAGTTTCTTGATACGATGAAAATCCCTCATCGCACGCTGACGGAAAAGACGGCCATCGACGATTTGAAGTGGGTGGCCGAGACCTTTATGAAAAAACGGATTCCTGTGGCGTTGAATATTACAAAGGGCGTCGTGAAGGGATTGCATCCATGAGACCGGAGCAGGGGACCATGCAGAGCCGGGCTATGGCAATGGCCGCGTTGCTGGAATTGCTCACCGACCAGCCCGTCATCATTTGCAATGGATTTCCGTCTCGTGAGGCGCAAAAGATCGCCGACCGACCGACTCATTTCTATATGATCGGGTCGATGGGGTCTGCAGCGGCGATTGCGCTGGGTGTGGCGTTGTCGAAGCCGAATAAACAAGTGATCGTGTTCGACGGCGACGGGAACGTCCTCATGGGCATGGGAACGCTTGCGACAGTGGGGGCGTTGAAGCCGAAGAACTTCATTCATGTGGTGTTCGACAACGAAGTCTATGGCACGACCGGCAATCAGCCGACGATTTCCAACGTGGTCCCGCTTGAGAAGGTCGCGAAGGCGGCCGGGTATGTGAACGTCGAGCGGGTGCGGGAGCGTGAAGACCTCGTCTACGAATTCAAAGACATGCTAAAGAAAGACGGGCCGAGCATGTTGCTGGTGAAAGTCAACGAGATGGTGGAAGATGCCGGGCGCGTGATGCTCGATCCGCCGGACATCACGAAGCGATTTATGCAGGCAATCAAGTAACGCGTGAGGGGTAAGGCGTAAGGGGCGAGGGGAAGAAAGCAGACGAAATGATCTTATTGAATCCAGGACCGGTCAATGTGTCGGAGCGGGTGCGGCAAGCGCTGGTGCGTCCCGATGTCTGCCATCGGGAGTCGGAATTTACCGAACTCCTGCACGGGATTCAGGCAAAGTTACTGAAGCTCTTTGTGCCGGGAGCGGAATCGGACTATGCCGCCGTGGTGTTGACCGGATCTGGCACTGCGGCAGTCGAGTCCGCCGTGATGTCGTCGCTCCCGTCCGGCAAACGGATGCTGGTGCTCAATAACGGCGTCTACGGAGAACGTATTTCCCAGATGGTCGGCCTCTATCGTCTGGGCGTGTCCGAGCTTAAATACGATTGGACGACAAGGCCGGATCCTGAACGGTTGCGGCTTGCGCTGCGGCAACATCCGGAAGCGCATGTGGTGGCCATGGTCCATCACGAAACGACCACCGGGCTCATCAATCCAGTCAAGGAGATCGCGGATGTTGTGGACAGCCAGAACCGGGTGTTCATTCTTGACGCGGTCAGCGCTTTGGCAGGCGAGCCGCTGGATATCGCCGGGTCTCATATCTATATGGTGGCAGGTACAGCAGGAAAGTGCATTCAGGGATTCCCTGGTGTATCCTTCGTATTCGTCCGCAAGGGATTTCTGGAGCGGATGCGTGGCTATCCCAGACGGTCGATCTATCTGCACATCACTCAATATGTGGATGACCAGGGCCTCGGGACGATTCCGTTCACGCCGGCGGTGCAGGTCTATTACGCATTCGACGAAGCGCTGAACGAACTCATGGAGGAAGGGGTTGCCAAGCGGATACAGCGGTATAAGAAGGTTGCGACCTTGATTCGAGACCGCATGGCGAAACTGGGCGTGAAGCCGCTCTTGACCCCTGATAAACTATCCAACACCATCACCGCCTTTCATCTTCCCGAGGGCGTGACCTACCAGTCGCTGCATGATCGACTGAAGAAAGAGGGCTACGTGATCTATGCGGGTCAAGGCCAACTCCAGAGCCAAATTTTCCGCGTTGCGAACATGGGCGCCCTCACGGAGGCGCAGTTGATTGGATTTCTCGACGCATTCGAACGGGTCTGTGGCACAGCATGAAAGCCGTCATCCTCGCAGCCGGAGTCGGGAAGCGCCTGTGGCAGATCACGCAACATCGCCCGAAGTGCCTCATCGAGATCGGCGGGCAGACCCTCTTGCACCGCTACCTCACATCGCTTCGGAGCGTCGGTATTCATTGCGCCGATATGGTGGTGGGCTACAAGCAAGAGATGATTCGCGCGACTGTGGCAGCGAATTCTTGTGGTGTACGCGTGAATTTTCTTGTCAATGAGGAGTTCCATCGCGGCAGCATTTCCTCGCTCTGGATCGCGCGCACTGCGTTGGACGACGATGCGATCGTCATGGATGCAGACGTGCTCTTCCATCAAGAGATCTTGCGTCGCCTGGTGCAATCTCCCTATGAGAACGCGCTGCTCATGGATGATACTGTCAAGCAGACCGGGGAAGAGTGCATGGTTGTGGTCGAAGGCGGGCGCGTGATTGCGCTGACGAAAACAATGCCCCTGCACTACGACTATGCAGGAGAAGGCGTGGGATTCCTCAAGGTCCGGCAAGCCGATGCGCCGCATGTCGTG
>JANOJM010000093.1:0-3459 GCA_031418735.1 Nitrospiraceae bacterium
ACTCGTAGAGCTCCATGCAGCAATCCTCCTGGACAAAGGCCCCCAACTCAATGCTGGGAGCGAGGTGTAGGCACGCTGGATTCAGCCAGCGCGAAGCGGTGAAGCTACCATAGGCCTCGAGAACGTGTCAACGAGTATGCCAGGATGTTCACCTCATCTCGTTCTATCGTCTGAACATTCGTGACGGGGCATTCGCCGGAGGCGAAGGACGAGGGCTTGACCCGCCAGGGTTAGAAAACGACCCACCTGGAGAAAAGCCGGAACGGGGATAATAATGGGGATAGCCTGATCGATATCCCGACCCATACCCGCCCGGCCCATACCCGTAAGATCCTGGATAGGAACCAAAGGGGCTCCACCAGAATCCAGGATTCGAATAGAAAGGACTGGCTTGGTCATACACATCGGCATATCCGTTCTCTTGAGCCTGACTGAGCATGGCCAGTCGCTGTGTCTGATGCACCGACTCTGCGCAGGCTGTGAGACTGAACAGCAGCACGCCACCGATCATCGCCTTCATCCATCGAGTCGACATGGCACCCTCCCCTAAAAATGGTACGAGACGCCGACAAATAGCTGGTGCGCCCTATAGGTACTGTTGAATCCACCGAACGAACCGAATGCGCCATTAAAGTCGAACTTCGCATCCGTGAATTTGTATTCCGTAAACAGCGCCACATTCGGTGTCACAAATGCACGAACCCCTGTGAGAAAATTGAACCCAACCGAAACCTGTGTGTCCGACTCAGTCTCCACCGAACGACCCAGGCGCGCAATCAGAATGCCAGGGCCGAGGCCCACATAGGGCTGAAAGGTCGTGCCAGGATACCGGAACAGCACATTCACGCCGACATTCGTGACTCCCAGGTGAATGCCGGGAGTACTGTCGATATTCTTGACGTGCGGCGTACTGTGATTGACATCCAGCTCGAATCCTAGTGAACCGTGAAAGGGATACACACCGACCTTTCCACCATACACAAGGCTGTTCTTCATGTCGAAGGCTTGCAGTCTATCACCACCGAATGGACCTGTGGTTGTGACGTTGCGCAAGGAGTCAGCGAAGCTATGCCCCGCTTGGCCCGCCACGTACCACTCAGCCTGTGCCGGAATCGTTATCGAGAATAAGACTGCCAGTAGGAGAAAACTGAGGAAGAACCGCCGTCGAACACAACGCTGCTGCATCATGGCGTACTCCATGAGCGAGGCTTGGGGTTATTCTACTACGAGGTTTTCGCGAAGTGTGAGGAGTGGGGAAGGGAAACCGCCTGGATTAAGGAGAATTAATAATGCAGTCGGCCTGAGGCTCTTCGCCCCCGCACCTCCAGCAACACCCCAACCACGGCACTCTGGCAGCCAAAGAGCCTTGAACCGAACCGGAGAAGCAGGAACCCGGAGAGACTCCTCCCGGAACAACCTCGAAATGGAATGAAGTGGGTGGCGCCGAGCTGGGCGCCCGTCCGCCTTTAGCTTTCATCTTCTGTTAAAGGGTGGCCCGATTGATCTCCGACTGCGCGCGTCCAACGAGGGCCTTCGGAGGCCGCGCGTTGCGCGAGCAAAGGAGACTAACGGGCTACCCCTCGCTCCTACACCGGGCGGGGTGAGCGCTCGCTTGGGCTGCTCGGCGACAGGACCCGCGTGCTGGCGCTACACATTGAATCGGAAATACACGATGTCGGCTTCTTTGATGACGTAATCTTTCCCTTCGAGCCGAAACAGCCCCTTCTCCTTCACCTTCGCCTCCGACCCGCAAGCCATCAGATCGTCGTAGTGATAAACCTCAGCACGGATGAAGCCTCGCTCCATGTCGGAGTGGATCTTGCCGGCGGCTTGCGGCGCCTTCATGTTCTTCGGAATAGGCCAGGCGCGGGACTCGATTTCACCGGCAGTGAAGAAGGTCACGATGTTCAGCAAGGTGTAGGCCTCGCGGGTCAGCCGTACAAGGCCCGATTCCGTGAGGCCCATCTCTTTCAAGAAGTCGATTCGTTCGGATTCTGGCAACGTGGAGAGTTCGGCTTCGAGCTGGCCGCAGATCGTGACGACGCGCGCGCCGCGTTTGTCGGCGAATTCGCGAACCGCCTTCACCATCGCCTCGTCAGCACTAGCCTGCTCCGACACGTTCGCCACGAAGAGCACCGGCTTCGCCGCCAGCAACTGACATTCATCGAGTACCACACGCTCTTCGGGGGTATAGGTCAGATTGCCCAACCATTCGCCCTTGTCGAGCAATCCAATCAGTTTGTCAATGAAGGCCATCTCAAATGCGGCCTTCTTATCGCCCGCTCGAACTTTCTTTTCCGTCTTTTGCTTCCGCCGATCGAGCGTGTCGAGATCGGCCAACAACAACTCGGTTTCAATGATACCGATGTCACGGAGAGGGTTCACCGCTCCACTGACGTGCACGACATCCGTCCCTTGGAAACAGCGAACGACATGGAGGAGCGCATCGACTTCGCGGATATGCCCGAGAAACTGGTTGCCGAGGCCTTCCCCCTTGCTGGCTCCTTCGACCAGCCCAGCGATGTCGCGGACTTCCAACGTGCTATAGGTCGTCTTCTTCGATTTAAAGAGATCGGTAAGGACGATAAGGCGCGGATCCGGCACCGGGGCGATGCCGGTATTGGGATCGACGGTCGCAAAGGGATAGTTGGCCGCCAAGGCGCCACTACCAGTGAGCGCGTTGAAGACGGTAGTCTTCCCCACATTCGGGAGTCCGATCATGCCGCAACATAAACCCATCGATCACCTCAGTCCTATTCTTCTTCCGTCGTTTCTCGTTCCCGCACATTAAACTGATTCATCGCCACCGCGACTCCTCGATGAATCATACATTCCAACGCATCGACCGCGCGGTCGAGACAGGGATTCAACACTTCGAGGTCTTCTCTCGTGAGCGCCTGCAACACATAGTCCGCCGAATCTTGTCGTGGTGCAGGACGTCCGATTCCTATCTTGAGTCTGACAAACTCTGGCGTCCCCAACGCCTCGACGACAGATTTAATGCCGTTGTGCCCACCATGACCGCCGGCTTGTTTGATCCGGAGACGTCCCGGCTCAAGATCGAGATCGTCATGGATGAGAATGAGGTCATCAGCGGTGAGCATGAATTCTCGGAGGAGGCCTTTGAGCGGAGGACCAGTGATGTTCATCCAATCGAGGGTGCCGGCAAGTTCGAGGAGTGCTGAGCCAAGCCGTCCCGATCCACGATGAGCCAGGCTACGCTTGGTGAGACGAATGGACCACCGAGCGGCAGCCCGCTCGATGACCCACATGCCGGCGTTGTGGCGGGTTTGGGCATAGGCAGCGCCAGGATTGCCAAGCCCAACGATGAGATGCACCGTTACTTCTTCTTTTCGGATTCTTTCTTCTCAGCCTTTGGCGCTGCAGCGCCCTTCTTGTCGCCACCTTTGGCATCAGGAGCGGCAGCCGCCGCACCAGCCTTCGCCGGTTCACCACCCT
>JANOJM010000094.1:0-4026 GCA_031418735.1 Nitrospiraceae bacterium
TTCCCCATTCCTCATTTCACATTCCTAATTCCTCATGCTTCCTCCTGCGAACGCACAACTCAGAACTCATAACTCAGAACTTCTGGAGTAACGCTGCTCCTCTTATCATTTCATAGGGTTCGAACCATCCCCACAGACGACACCCCACGAATGAGGGGATACCCCAATGCCGGAGAAGTCGCTATAGGTAGCGCGAGTAGGCTTCAGAAAACCCGGTCTATCTGGTTTGTTTGGTTCATTTGGTTTGTTTTGTTGCTTGACCCAGAGGCACCAAACAAACTAAATAAACAAGACAAACCAATTTCAGGATCTCAGAATGACCCAACCTCCCTCCCCTGATGCGAAGAACCAGCCTGGCACCGACTTCACGCGATTGAGCAAGGCTGACGCGTCAGAGCTTCGCCACTATAAGAGGGAGCTCGAAGCGGTGGAACGGATCAGCCAGGCCCTGTTTCAATCGATCGATCTGGACGAGCTTGTGGAAACGACCCTTCATAGTGCGTTGGAAGAGGTGGGGGCCGAGGCCGGATCGATTCTGCTGGCAGACACTGAGAAAGAAGAGCTGATCTTTCGATATTCGATTGGCGATAAGCCGGTCCCTCGCGGTACGGCCATTCCCTGGGATAAGGGCATTTCCGGCGCTGTCTTCCAATCAGGGGAGGCCCGGATTACAAACCGGGTCGACCACGATGCCAGCCATATTCACCAGATCGACCAGACGACGGGCTTTGTCACCCACGACATGATCACCGTGCCGCTCCGGCGCTGGCGAGGCGAGCCGATCGGCGTCTTGAACGTGCTGAATAAGCGGGAGGGGCCGTTCACGAACCACGACCTGGGACTCCTCACGATCATCTCCGCGTTTGCCGCGCTGGCAATTCAGCAGGCCCAGCAATTCGAGGATTCCAAGAAAGCCGAAGTGGTGACGCTGCTCGGCGATATCGGCCATGACATGAAGAATCTGCTGACACCGGTGCAGACGGGTGTTGAACTATTGCGCGATGTCGCAAAGGATCTGTTCGGCGAAATGACCAGTGCGGAGCGGACTCGTAATGAGGCCAATAAGAAGTTCTGCGATGAATCAGTTGAGATCGCTCAGAATGGCATCAGGCGCCTGCATGATCGCGTGCAAGAAATGGCCGACTGCGTCAAGGGGTTAAGCTCGCCTCCAAACTTTTTGCTCTGCTCGGTCGGCCCGGTCATCCTCGACATATTTCAAACGCTGCAGATTCTGGCTCGGGAAAAACAGATTACGTTGCGAACTGAGGGCCTTGAATCGCTGCCGGAATTTCACGCAGATGAACGGAGGCTCTACAACGCGTTTTACAATCTCATCAATAACGCTATTCCAGAAACGCCGCCAGGAGGCTCGATCACGGTACGGGGTCACCTCGATCGGGACACAGGTGGCATTGCGCTCGCTGTGGCAGACACAGGGCGCGGAATGTCTCCCGAGATCCGAGACCGCCTCTTCTCAGCCAGAGCGATCAGCACCAAGAAGGGCGGGACTGGGCTGGGAACAAAGATCATCAAGGACGTGGTGGATGCGCACAAAGGGAAGATCTGGGTGGAAAGCGAATCTGGTGTGGGAACGACGTTCCATCTCCGGTTGCCCCTCGACCCCACGACGAAGCATACGTAATGCTCGTGAAGCGAGACAAGCAGAAATCGAAGTTTTGAGTTCTGAGTTTTGAGTTCTGAGTTAGTTCCGGATAGCTCCGAACCTCCCAACACAGAACTTAGAACTCAGAACTCAAAACTTCTTTGCCTGCCGGAACCCGGTCTCTCGATCAGCCCTTGCTGGTAGCCTTGTTCACCGCACCCAATAACAGCTCTTGATTGACCGGCTTTGCGAGGAATTCTACGTTGGCCTCTTTAAACAGTTTGGCCGACTTCTCCATCATTTTTGATCCGCTCACGACGATGATCGGGCACGATGGGAACTGGGAACGCAAATAGGGAACGACAATGACCTCGTTGATCTTCGGCATATTGAGATCGGTCACAATCGCGTTCAAGGGCAGCTTATTCACTCCAGATTTTACCAGGGCGACTCCCGCCTCTGGATCTTCGGCTTCATCCACGTCGTACCCTGCTTTCGTTAAAATGAGGCGCACGGACTTTCTCACATCCGCCTCATCATCCACGACCAGCACTCTCCCTTTACCCATAGCGTCGATCCTCCTTTTCCAGGTTAGGCCATTCCCCCCCAAACCCTCTCTGCGGGGGCAGGGTATCAGGTATACGGAATTGAGATCAATGCCTATCCCCTCAAATGAGGGGAGTATCTAGTTGAGGGGATTACTTGGGCGACGCTAGAGGAAGATAATCGCCTCTGTTTGGTTTATTTAGTTGATTTGGTTCATCTGGTTCTTTTCGTTCAACTAAACAAACCAAACAAACTAAATAAACCAAACAAACCAGACGTTACACCTGGGCCCGATTATGACGACTCCGCGACCCTCCGGCACTGCATCCCCTCAATTGCCGACGCCCGAATCGCATGAAGCACTGACGCAGCTTCTTGCCAGACGGGAATTGGAACTTACCGCTGCGCGGCGAATGTCGGAGGTGTTCTCTCAGCACATCACACTCCAAGACCTGCTGGAACAGGGGCTTCGCATCGCGCTGGATGTCGTGAATGCGGAAAATGGCTCCGTGCTGCTGGCCGACACTGACAATCGCACTCTCGTGTTTTATCATTCCATCGGTCAAAAACCCGTGCCATCTGGCACAGCGGTGCCCTGGTATGAGGGCATCGCCGGAACGGTCTATAGGACGGGAGTGCCTGAAATCGTCCCTGACGCACAGACCGATGACCGCCATTTCAAGAATGTCGATGCAGCGACCGGCGCCATTACCCATGACATGATCACACTCCCCCTCAAACGTTGGGAGGGTGACCCCATCGGTGTCATTCAGGTCATGAACAAGCGCGGGGGGAAATTTCTCGACCGTGACGACATGGCTATTCTCACCATTATTGCCTCACTCGCCGCTGTCGCGATTGAGCATACACGTTTGGTGGAAGCCGCCAAGCTTGCCGAGGTGGCACAGTTGATGGGCGACATTACCCACGACATTAAAAATCTCCTCATGCCGATCGTCTGTGGCGCAGGAATCTTACAGACCGAAATCAACGAGCTGCTGGATCACATACCCGATAGCGAAACCAAGCGGGCCAAGGCCAGTCGTGAACTCTGCAACGAAGTGATTGTGATGCTGAAGGACGACGCGCACCGGATTCACGATCGCGTCGCGGAAATCGCGGACGCGGTCAAAGAGCTTAGCACCCCGCTCGAATTTTCCGCATGCGAAGTAGCCGACGTCGTCAGCAACGTATTTCGCTCTCTGGGGATTCTAGCCCAGGAAAGACATATCCGACTCCTCACCGAGAACTTAGAGTTACTCCCGTTGATCGTGGCAGACGAGCGACGGCTCTACAGTGCCTTCTATAATTTGATCAACAATGCGATCCCTGAAGTGCCCGCCGGCGGTTCCGTGACCGTGTGCGGACAGCCCCCTACCTCTGAAAACGCGATCGTGGTTTCAATCATCGATACTGGTGGAGGGATGACGCCGGACGTGAGAGATCGGCTCTTCACCAAACGCGCCGTGAGCACTAAGCCAGGCGGAACAGGACTCGGCACGAAGATCGCGAAGGACGTGGTCGATGCTCATGGGGGAACGATCTGGGCTGAAAGCGAACTGGGAACGGGAACGAAGATTCACATCCGGTTACCACTAAAGCCAGGCGAGTCGACTCAACCCTGACGGGTGAAGAAGTTCTGAGTTCTGAGTTTTGAGTTAGTTCCGGACAACTCAGAACCCCGAATTTCCGCCTTCGAACCTTCAGCCTATCTACCTGGCTGCAAACAGTAAAAGCTCCAGCAGGATGCTCAAAATGGCCGTCCAGCAAGGCCGCAGCGAGTGAAGGGCCGAGGCGTACCCTCTGGGTACGTTGAGGGTCTGAACGATGCGAGAACGAAGCTGGCGGACTTTTTCAGCATCCTGCTAATCAAACAC
>JANOJM010000095.1:0-5598 GCA_031418735.1 Nitrospiraceae bacterium
GATCGTGGGAACCCGATCGACTGTTTTTCTTCCATTGACAGCAATTGGGGCGATTTGGGTCGAAGGAGAAGACGATGCAGCGCTGAAAGAACCGCAAGAACCACGCTACCACGCGCGGGAAGTGGCTTGGTTGAGGGCGCAGCGCGAACAGGTGGTGCTGGTGCTGAGTTCGTCCCATCCCTCCCTTGAAACCAAAGCAGTGGTGGAACAAAGTGGAATATTTTTATGTGCCATCATGCCGTCCGATGCCCGGCCGAACGTACAGGTCGTTGAATTGCGTGATTATGGTCGCGGTACAGTGTTAAGCCAGCCGCTTGTTCGGGCCGTCGAGCAGACGATCGGTCGTCGGGCCGGTGTCCTATTGTTTCTCAATCGGAAGGGTTATGCCGGTGCCCTCGTCTGCCTGGACTGTGGCCAGGTTCCCCGCTGTCCCGCCTGTCGTGTAGCCATGATGTACTCTCGGCAGGCAGCTCGTCTGTCCTGTTCCTACTGCGGGGACACTGCCCCGATCCCTGAGACCTGCGGCTCCTGTTCCGGACCTCGCATGCAGTTGATTGGGGAAGGCACAGAGCGGGTAGAAGAAGATGCGAATCGATTGTTTCCTCATGCATCAGTGATTCGGCTTGATGGAGATACAATGCGGCGACCAGCGCAGGCGGAAGCTCTCTGGCGGAGGGTCGAGCAGGGGAGGTGGGATATCATCGTCGGGACACAATTACTACTGCGGCACGGGCCTCTTCCGACGATGGGCCTCGTTGGGATTGTGCAGGCGGACGCAGGGCTCAGCGTGCCGGATTTCCGATCCGCAGAACGTACCTATCATATGCTCCTCGACGCGGTCAGTCTCGCCCATCCGGCAGGAGTCGGCGGTCAGGTTATCATGCAGACCTGTCTGTCATCCCATCATGCGATTCAGGCTGTGGCGAAGAATGACGAATCTCTCTTTTTCTTGGAAGAACTGTCTCAGCGGGCTGCATTGGGGTATCCGCCCTCGGTGAATCTGATTGCCCTCCTCGCATCAGGAACCAATGAGAAAATGGTTCGCGATGCTGCCATGGCCTGGGTTGCTCGACTCATCGCCTGTTCTTCACCGTCCGTGGCTGGACCGATGGTCTCGGCAAAGGTTTCTGCACCGGCTCAATCGATTGGTCGATCCGATCGTCTTACGGTCCTGGGACCGGTCCCTTCTCCGGTGCCGAGACTCAGGGGGCGGTATCGGTGGCAAATCCTCGTGAAATCGTCCGAACGGGAAGCGGGTCTCGAAGCGGTACGTATGACAGTCAAGGAGATGGAACGGACGTATCTGCGCCGAGCCATCAAGTTCGATGTCGACGTCGATCCGATCGAAATGTGGTAGGTGTCCCTGCTTTTTTACGGGGCCAGATTATGATGTTGGCGGATGGTTGTCGGTTGCCTCGACTGACGAGACGGTGCTGGGCTGACGGGCTCGCTTGAAGAACCCATAGGAAAACGTGATCCAAAAGACAGCAGAGACGAGCCCCATAAGAACGGCTGAGAGCATGGTTCCCAATTGTTCATCGGTCGGTTCTGTCGTAATCGAACGGAATTGAACCATCGTGACAATGGGCCAGGCAAGACTCTCAAGGCCGAGCAACAGGGTCGCCCAGGCCCAAACAAGTCCAATCGTGCGCCCCTGCCAGATCAGAAATCCTGCGACAACGCCACCAATGAGAAAGACTCCCCAGATTGGAAGCGAGTCCCACGCCAGCCAAGCACCTACCGCCACGACGAGGCTGCCAAGCAGGGCATTGAGTTGGGGACTCCACCAGGCAGTGACCATACAGGGCGTTGCTCTCCGTGGGCGATGCGAGGGTGATGCGCGGGCTAGTGTGAGTTCCAAAGACGTGTTTGTCAATCGAGGGTTCCGCGGCTAGCCTGCCAGCTGAAAGCTCACCGCAGCAACGAATCCGCGATTACAGCAGAAGCCTCATGAATTAAGCGGGCCAGGACTGCTGACTCGTCCGACAGCCTGAAAGAGTCGCGCGCGTTCCTCACCGGTGAGTGGTTTCCACGCTCCAGATACCAATCCGTCAAGCGTCACATGCATGATCCTGACACGATGCAGATCGAGCACCCGATAACCCAACACTTGGCACATGCGCCGAATCTGTCGATTGCGACCTTCGGTGAGGATGATGCGGAATCGTGCGGGACTGAGGCGCTCAATCCGGCAGGGTTTAGTCGGATGGTCGAGAATGTCAACCCCTTGAGCCATGCGATCGATAAATGACTGATCGAAGGGATGATCGACAGAGACCTCGTATTCCCGTTCATGCCCATGCTCGGTTCGTAGAATCTCATTCACGATGTCTCCGTCGTTCGTGAGAAGGATGAGGCCGGATGAGTCCTTGTCGAGTCGGCCGATCGGAAAGATTCGTTCTGGATGGCCGATCTCCGCGATGATGTTGCGGGGCACATGCGACTCGCTGGTCGTTGTCACACCCACTGGCTTGTAATACTTGATATAGATTGAGGCGGTCCCCCAGGGAATTACCTGTCCGTCTCGCGCAATGATGTCGTCAGGACCGACCTGATCTCCTAAGCAGGCCACCCGCTGATTGATGGTTACGCGACCGGATTCGATCAGGCGATCGGCCTCCCGGCGAGAACAGATGCCGTGCTGTGTGAAAAATTTATTGATACGAAGCATGTCGGTCACGGGAGGCACGCCGTTGGCGGGCTTTTTCAGTATCCTGCTAGTGGACGCGGCGTCCCGCTTTGATCCGGCCAAGCATACGGTAGATCAAGCGGGCGATACAAAACTGGGGGGCGACAAACCCTTCAATCGGGGCAATCTCGCTGATGTCCATCCCGAGAATACCGGGCCCATTGGCTAAGGCAGTGATGAGATTCAGCGTATCGTACCATCCCAACCCACCGGGCTCGGGAGTGCCGAGCGCGGGGATCAAGGAGGCGTCAAGTCCGTCACAGTCGAATGTCAGGTATACAGGCCCACGACAGGCCTTCACGACATCGGGAACCCACCGGGAGGCCTTGCCTTCGTAAGGGCCGGACGGGTCAAGAATCTCGGCGGCAAAGAACGTGGCAATTCGATCGGTACTTTCAATGCGATCGATTTCCTCTGGAGAGATGGAGCGAATGCCGACTTGGACTAATGGCAACCCGTCATCGACCACGCGGGCCATCACGCTGGCGTGGCTATAGGGATTTCCTTGATAGGCCTTTCGCAAGTCGCCATGGGCATCGATCTGCACCACGCATAGATCAGGATAGTGCCTGGCATGGGCTCGAATGGCCCCAAGTGCGCCGGTATGTTCCCCGGTCAAGGTGATGGCGAACCGCCCGGTTCCGACGTGGGGAGCGACAAATGCGTCAATCGCATCCACTGCTTGCTTGTCGACTTTGCCGCCAAGGTCGAGTGGGCGGATAGTGGCCACTCCACCCCACTCTCGGTAGGGCTCATTCCGGAGCACCTCATCGTATAACTCGACCTGTTGCGATGCTTGGATGATTGCCGACGGGCCGCGATCGGATCCCAGCACATAGCTGGAGGTATGTTCATAGGGTGCAGGCAGGACATAGACACCTGCCTGATCGGGATGGCACCAGGGCTCATCGAGACCGAGGAAGTTCTGGTCGGTGCCTTCCCATCCGGCGGGAAGTGTCATGGGCGTATACTCACGCAGCAGGGCTATCGACGCCGCTTCGGTATATTTTCTTCCGGGATGAACACGGCCAATGCGATCACCGTCGTCCAGCGATTGGGCTTTCCAATAGCGGACTGGGTGATGTTTTGGGTCCGAACGATTTTCCCGGCCATTTTAAAGACTTGTTCCCGCTCTTTCCACGCAATGTCCGGATCGAATTCGACACCGAGCGTCGTGGCCAACATTTGGGCGGCCAAGTCTTCTGTATACTCACCGGTCTCCTCATCGGTTTCGCCATGCGCATGGTGTTCGGACAGATATCCGTAGGTTCGACGATCCGTAGGGATTGCCACCCCAATCGATGCGGAGATCAGGCGGTTCCGCTCATTTGTTTCCGATCGCGCCATGACACAAAACGTGATTTCACCGGGATGCAACAACTTCTCTCCGCGAGTGCGTGGAACAATTTTGCAATTCGGTGGAAGAATCGACGACACCGTGACGAGGTTGCAATAGGCGACGCCGGCGCTACGCAAGGCTTGCTCGAAGGAGGCCAGCTTTTCTTTGTGGACTCCGACGCCTCGCGTTAAAAACATCTGAGTAGGTACCATCGTTTCTTCTCCTTAGTTCGTCCAACCAATCGGGTGACGGGCGCTTCGTTAGCTAAAATGCGCGCCCACGATAAACTTCCTACAGGCACAGGGTCGCTGTTGTACCAAGATTGGCGCCGCTTCGCAATATCCCTCGACGCTTTTTCTCCAGACTGTGGCGGAAAAAGTTGGCCAGATTTCCGGAAGGTTACGCTCAGATTAAGGTGGAGATCGAAAGAGTCCGATCTTTGCTTAACCGTGACCGCAATATCAGCCTGCATCGCACGCTGTTGCTTGTTGCCGAGCGGCCTTTGAGCATCCCGCGGAAGCGTTCATGAAAAAGCAGGCTAGATTCCGGCAGGTGGTTTGAGATTTAACACCAGCATGCGGGGCTCGGTCATATCTTCGATTGCAGCCTGAACCCCTTCACGTCCGACTCCGGAGTCCTTCACACCGCCATACGGCATGTGCTCAGCGCGAAATGTCGGAATTTCGTTTGCCAGCACGGCCCCAACTTCAAGGTGCCGGAAGGCATGGAAAATTTTATTCACATCCTGGGTGAATATCCCGGCGTGGAGCCCATAGTCGGACTGGTTGAGCGCCGTAATCGCTTCGCCGAAGTGTCGGTAAGGGGTAACGGTCACCACCGGCCCAAACACCTCCTGACAAGAGACCTTCATCGTTGGAGTGACGTGCGACAGCACGGTCGCCTCCATTACCGAGCCCATGCGTTTGCCTCCAAGAAGCACCCGCGCCCCTTGCGATACGGCGTCCCCAATCCACGACTCGATGCGAGTGGTCGCAGCCGGATCGATCAGTGGTCCGACCACTGTCGAATCGTCGCTCGGGTCGCCGGCTTTCAGACGCGCAACTTGTAGCAAGAGCTTTGTGGTGAACAGGTCTGCGATGGAATGATGGACAAAGATTCGTTGAACGGAGATACAGGTTTGACCGGCGTATCCGAACCCGCCGATGGCGCAACGCTGTGCGGCAAACTCGATATCGGCGTCGGGTTCCACAATCACGCCCGCGTTTCCACCGAGTTCCAGTACCACCTTCTTTTTTCCGCATTTGGCTTTCAACATCCATCCCACGGCGGCGCTGCCAGTAAAGCTTAGGAGTTTGAATCGAGGATCGACGACGAGCTGCTCCGCCAGCTTGTTGTCACAGGGCATGATGTTGAGTGCGCCAGGAGGAAGTCCGGCCTCCAGAACGACTTCGCCCAAGAGTAATGCGGTGAGGGGTGTCTGTGGCGCCGGCTTGATGAGAATGGAATTGCCGGCGGCCAGAGCCGGTGCGACCTTATGAGCCACAAGATTCAGGGGAAAATTGAAAGGGGTGATTCCGAGCACCGGACCGATGGGAACCCGACGGAGAAT
>JANOJM010000096.1:0-4104 GCA_031418735.1 Nitrospiraceae bacterium
GCGATCCACCTCTTTCGGCCTTGTCGCCGCATACACCGTGATCATGCCGCCATCCGAATAACCGGACAAGAAGGAGTAAATCGAATAGGCGAGACCCCGCTTCTCTCGAACTTCCTGGAATAGTCGTGAACTGACACTGCCACCCAGTACGCTGTTGAGCGCATACAACGCATACCGATCCGGATGTCCTGCGACAACGCCTTTGAGCCCGAGACAGAGATGCACCTGCTCCAGCCGTTTTTTCTTCAGCAAGACACCGCCATGCACGTCAGGAGGACGGCGCCCCTTGATGGGGGCCGCCGTTGCAGCCCGGCCCTTGCCGAAATACCGCACAACCAGCCGGTCAAGTTTGGCCTGCTCAAAATTCCCGGCAATCGACACCACGGTCTGCCCCGGATCGTAGTACGTCTCGATATAGTTCAGCAGATCCCGGCGTCGCAGCCCTCTGATCGTCTTCTCTCGGCCTAGAATAGAACGGCCGAGCGGGTGACGTCCCAGCACTTGCCCCATGTGCAACTCTTGCACGAGATCTTCCGGATCGTCCTGGACCATGCGGATCTCTTCCAGGACGACCTGTTTTTCTTTTTCAATTTCTTTGGGTGCGAAACGGGAATGATGGAACAGGTCCGAGAGGAGTTCGAGCGCTCGCTCCAACTGCTGATCCAACACCTTCACGTAATAGGTCGTCGTCTCACGCGAGGTGAAGGCATTCATCTCTCCGCCGAGCGCGTCGATTTCGCGTGAAATTTCTGCGGAGGAACGATTGCGCGTCCCTTTGAAGAGCATGTGCTCGATGAAGTGGGAATAGCCGGCCTGAGATGGCTGCTCGTCCCGCGACCCGGCGTTAACCCAGACACCGACGGTGACCGACTTGAGTGTCGGCATCCGTTCGGTCACCACCCGCACTCCGTTGTCCAGGACGAGCTTGCGATACAAGACAGTTACCTGGCTGACGGATCAGGCGCACCGGCCCCGGCCGGAGCCGGCATGGCTTCTTTGCGACTGAGGCGGATCTTTCCTTGCCGATCCACTTCCAGAACTTTCACCAGGATTTGATCGCCTTCCTTCACTTCGTCGGAGACCGCTTGGACTCGATGGTGCGCCAACTGCGAGATATGCACCAGCCCATCGGTTCCCGGCAGCACTTCGACAAACGCCCCGAAGTCCATGATCTTCCGAACCGTCCCCATGTAGATTTTGCCGATCTCGACCTCTTCGGTGATCCGGCTGATCATTTCTTTGGCCTTCTCAGCCGAGGCTCCGTCGACCGACGCGATCGTCACGGTTCCGCTGTCATCGACATTGATCTTGACTCCGCAATCCGCAATGATGCCGCGGATCGTTTTACCGCCAGGACCGATGATCTCGCGAATCTTGTCTTGCTTGACCTTCATCGTGAAGATCCGTGGCGCAAAGGCAGACAGCGTGGTCCTTGGCGCTTGGAGCGCTTTTTCCATACAACCCAAAATGTGCAAGCGTCCGGCTTTGGCCTGCTCCAAGGCCTTCTGCATCAAGGCCGGCGTAATACCGCCGATCTTGATATCCATCTGTAGCGCGGTCACGCCCTGCTTGGTGCCGCAGACCTTAAAGTCCATGTCACCCAGGTGATCCTCCAGCCCAAGAATATCGGAAAGGATCATGACCCGATCGCCTTCCTTGATTAATCCCATCGCGATCCCGGCCACAGCTTTACTGACCGGCACACCGGCATCCATCAACGCAAGGCTCCCGCCACAGACGGTCGCCATTGAAGAAGACCCATTGGACTCAAGGATGTCGGATACGATGCGGAGCGTGTAAGGGAAAGCTTCCTTGCTCGGAATCACCGGAGCCAACGCCCGTTCCGCCAATGCGCCATGACCGACTTCCCGGCGTCCCGGCGAGCGAAGCGGCCGCGCCTCGCCGACGCTGAACGGCGGAAAATTATAATGGAGCATGAACGTCCTCATGTACTCCCCTTCCAACGCATCGATCCGCTGCTCGTCGTCCGTGGTCCCCAACGTAACCACAGCTAAACTCTGGGTCTCGCCCCTGGTGAAAATCGCAGAACCGTGTGTCCGTGGCAGTGCGCTGACTTCGCAGGTGATCGGGCGAATATCGGCCGGGCCACGTCCATCCGCCCGCGACCCCTTCTCCAGAATCATGTTCCGCACTTCCGTATATTCCAATTCGTGGAACACCAATTTGACGTGCCGCTCCCGATTCGGATCGTCCGCGCTCTTGAGTTTTTGGACGGCGTCGTTCTTGACCTCATCCAACCGCTCCTGCCTAGCCGCTTTGTTCGGGATCATGATGGCATCACGGATACCTTGCGCCACCAGAGACTTCACTTGAGCGGAGAGCGCGTTGTCGATCTGCTCCTTCGCTACCTTCCGCTTGGGCTTGCCGGCAACGGCTTGCAGCTCACGAATCTTCGCCACAATCTTCTTGATCTCTGCATGGGCGAGTTCGATCGCCTCGAGCATGATGGCTTCGGACAGTTCGTTCGCTCCTGCTTCGACCATCATCACCGCATCGGCCGTCCCAGCTACCACGAGTTGCAACTCGCTCTTCGCTACCGTTTCAAGATCAGGATTCACAACGAACTTGCCATCCAGTCGACCGACCCTCACGCCTGCGATGGGATTGTCGAAGGGAATATTCGAAACGGTCAGGGCAGCAGAGGAGGCGATAATTCCGAGGATGTCAGACGAGCCTGTCTGATCGGCCGAGAGGACGGAGGCGATGACCTGGGTCTCAAAGTAATAGCCTTCAGGAAAGAGTGGACGGAGCCCCCGGTCGATCTGCCGGCTGGTCAGCACCGCTTTTTCCGATGGACGGGCTTCCCGCTTGAAAAATCCGCCGGGAATCTTCCCAGCGGCGAAGGATTTTTCCTGATAATCGACCGTGAGGGGAAGAAAATCGATGCCTGGCTTGGCAACCTGTGAGGCTACGGCCGTCGCCAGCACGACGGTGTCGCCGTACGAAGCCCAAATCGAGCCGTCTGCTTGCCGTGCAACACGGCCTGTCTCAAGCCGCAAGGTGCGCCCTGCAACTTCTATTTCAACTGTGTGTACCATCTGAGTCTCCTCTGGTTAGGCCCCACAGATGCCCACGGAGATGCGCTCCAATCGAATGGTCAATGGTGAATGTTTAATGATGATTTGAGCAATTCTCGCACTGAACATTCATCATTGAACATCGCACTTGCAGAGCGCATCTCAGTGTTCACCTGTGCGACTGACTACTGCCTGCTGTTGTGCCCCCTGGCGCAACAGCGAGGTGGGATCCTACTTTCTGATGCCCAATCGCTCGATCACTGCACGATAGCGTGCATCGCTGACGCCACGAAGATAATCAAGTAAACGCCGCCGCCGCCCGACCAGGAGCAGCAGGCCACGCCGCGAGTGATGATCTTTCTTATGGAGCTTGAAATGTTCCGTCAAATACGTGATCCGGTTGGTCAGCACCGCGATCTGGACTTCCGGTGAACCGGAATCCGTCTCATGCTGCCGGTACTGCTTGATCAACTCGGTCTTTGCTTCCTTGAGTAATGCCATGGGCTTCTTCCTTCCTCTTCCTTTCCTTCATCCGCAACAACGTCTCATACGTCTTGATCGATCAGCACCTTCTGGATTTTGAGCACACCACCAACAGTCTCCGGACATTTCCCGATCGCCACGAGACATCCCTCTGTATCGTGAATACGAACCGGCGTCTGTGACCCGATCTTCACATCAGCGGCCCCCTCCCAACGAAGGATCTTGTCCGCAAGCACCGGAGCCCCGTGCCGTACGTGGTCGGCGGTCTGCTCATCTACCACCGCAACCCCCAGTTGATCCAACGCACGATCCAGCGACAACAGCACCTCTCCCAACCGACCGAGGGCATGACGGGTGACCACCTCATCGACCGTCAACGCGTGATCGATCGTCAAGGGACCTACCCGCCTTCGCTCCAACGCCAACATGTGGGCGCCGACTCCGATGATGTCTCCGATGTCGGCACAGAGCGTCCGCACATAGGTTCCCTTTGAACAGACAATGCGCAAGGTGACATCCCGCCCCTGAATCTCCTCCACCTCAAGGGCATGGATGACGATCGTTCGCGCGTCCCGCGGAATCG
>JANOJM010000097.1:0-4241 GCA_031418735.1 Nitrospiraceae bacterium
ATCGTGATCACCCAGTCTCGCCCGTCCCCTCCTGCCGCCTTTGTGGCGGCAACGACGGCTTGCTTGACGCCGTCTTTCCAATCCTCGCTGACGATTGAGCCGCCACCTAGATTTATTTCATTGAATTGGATTGTCGGGCCCTCTCGACGAGGGTCTGTGTCAAGCTGGAGGGCAATGTATTGAACGATACCGGTCCGTCCATCGGCGAGCACACCCAGCGCCGGCACAGTTGCAAAATGACGGCTGTCGGCGGAAAAGATCGGGAAGGCTTGCGAGCAGAGAATGATCGTCGAAAGGAAGAAAACAAGGTGAGGTAAGTTCCGAGTCTCGAGTCTGTAAGCCATGGTGCTAGCTGCGATCAACTCTTCCAGCGAAGCGTGACTCGTTCTTTGAGTGGATGGTCGAGGGGCTGTCCGGTCTGCACCGATGCGAGATGTGCGGCTTTCAACTTGTAGTACCACTTCGCCGGCATGTCGGCGTCGCCGAGAAACATCGTCGACGGTTTGTGTTGAAGACCCACGGCGAGGTGCTTCATCGCGAGTTCATCCTGACCGAGGAACTTGCGTGTAAGAGAACGGAAGATGAAGTTGCCGAACGGAACCCAGTGTAGCCCGCTCCACAACGCAGAGAAATCGATCCGGCACTCCATTTCTGACACAGTCGTCGCCATCAACCTGCTGGCCACCCAGAACCTGCCGCATTGCATGAGTTCCACGCGTTGATTCGGTAATAGAAAATCGATCGTTGTGGTCAACGGCCCGCCGTACAAGCGTTGTAGCCAATGAAACGGGCCACTGTTCTTGGCTGGTTGATGGGCCACCATCCGGAACCCATTGGGAATCGGCTCAAAGGTTTTAGTCTTCTCATGAATGCGCGCGGCACTGCGCCACCATGAATGGACGTAGGGCCCGTGAGCCGGATCGATGAGACCGATGATGCCGTCGTCCAGTGTGCAGGTGTAGGTCATCGAAATATGAAACGACTGCTGTGGCTCGGATGGAAGCGGTAGGCGAGGGACAGGCGGGGGCGGAACCATGTTTCCACGTTCATCTGCAAGATACAGCCAGATCATGCCGTCAGTCTCTTCAGCCGGATAGGTGGTGACCCCGACCTTGTCGGTTTGTAGCGGCGCCCCTTCTGATAGTGAAGGAATATGGCGACAGCGGCCATTCATGTCGAATTGCCATCCGTGATACGAACATTCTACTCGCTCGCCATCGAATCGTCCGAATGACAGAGGCATTCCCCGGTGAGGGCAGAGATCCCGCATCGCAGCCAAGTGTCCCTCTCGATCACGACAGAGGACAATTGGGAAGCCCAGCATCTGTAGCGCTTGCATCGAGCCTGCGCGTAGCGTGGCGCTCGGTACGGCTGGGTACCAGAACCCAAGGAGCGGAGCGCTCTTGGCAGATACGATATTGGGTGAGAGCTGTGTGTTCATTGACGAGGTAGGAAGCCCGGAAGCCTCGGCACAATCTGACCGGTTGTGAATATAACGACCCAATGGGGGAAGGTCAAGCGACGAGGGCAAAAGCACTGCTGGCCGCGTTCCTTGACACCCCCAAGGACCCCATACTATTCTGTCCACATGCATGAACGGCGCATGTTTCGCGCCCGCCAATGAGGTGACATCATGAATACTGCGCAGATGGACCCAGCAGTGACGCTGGCTAACCTACAGACCGCTAAGACCGATAAGGTGACGATCGTGCTGCTGAGCGGCGACATGGATCGCGCGATGGCCGCGTTCATCATCGCTACCGGGGCTGCCGCCATGGGGATGCAGGTCACTGTCTTTTTCACCTTCTGGGGCCTCAATGCTATACGCAAGAAAGGCGCAGCCAGCTCTGCGAAGGACTGGCTTCGTCAGATGTTCGGCCTGCTGAATAAAGGGGGAGCAGACAGCCTTCCCCTCTCGCGGTTCCATTTCTGGGGGCTGGGCACGAAGATGATGCAAAAGGTCATGAAGCAGAACCGGATGCCGGGCGTGCCGGAGCTCATGGACACGGCGCTGGATCTTGGGGTGCATTTTATTGCCTGCACGACCACCATGGGGCTGATGGGAATTACGAAGGATACGCTGATCGAGGGGATCGATCAGTTCGCAGGGGTGACCACCTATCTTGCAGAAGCCAAGCAAGGCAGTGTCAACTTGTTCATTTAGTTTATTTGGTTCATTTGGTGCGGGGCTTTAGTTAACCAAACAAACGAAATCAACCAAACAAACCAGAGAAACGAGACGCTATGCCACATGCCGATGTGAAGCTCGATACGCTCGGGTACTTTTGCCCGATGCCGATTATCATGACCATGAAGAAGGTTAGGGAACTGACGTTGGGCCAGGTTCTTGAAGTTGTCTCGGATGACGAAGGCATCAAAAAGGACATGCCGGCCTGGTGTGACACGACCGGCCATCAGATGGTCGGTCTCGAGGAAGAGCAGACGAAATCGGGAACGATCTATAAAGCGTTTGTGAGAAAGACAAAGTAACCGCAAAGACAGAGATTCAGCGGAGAGAAAGAAAGAGGCCGGAGGGATGATGATCAGACCTCCGGCTTCTCTGTTTTAATTCTTGATGGGGCAGGACGTGGATCGAATCGTCGAGTGTGTGCCGAACTTCAGTGAGGGACGAAACCAGACGACCGTGCGCGCGCTGGTGAACGCCGTAGAGTCCGTGCCGGGGGTCTGGCTGTTGGATCACACGATGGATCGGGATCACCACCGTTCCGTCTTGAGCTTTGCCGGCGAACCGGATGCCGTCGCTGAAGCGGCCTTTCGCGCTATTCGTGTGGCGACTGATCTCATCGATCTTCGGAAGCACAAGGGCGTCCATCCGCGGGTGGGAGCGACGGATGTCGTGCCCTTCGTGCCGGTGCGCGGCGCGACGATGCAGGACTGTATCCATCTGGCGAAGCGGTTGGGCCAACGGGTAGGAACAGAGCTGGAGATTCCGGTATTCCTCTACGAACAGGCGGCCCTGCATCGCGATCATGCCCTGCTCGAATCGGTTCGCCGGGGAGCGCTTCAGGGGCTTGCCTTCCGCATGGCCTCCGATCCGGACTGGGCACCAGATTTTGGTCCCCCCAATCTCCATAAAACGGCCGGCGCCATGGTGATCGGCGCGCGACCTCCCTTGATCGCTTTTAATGTGAATCTCCGTTCGACGGATCTGGCGCTGGCCCGATCCATTGCGAAAGACATTCGCCAATCGAATGGAGGGCTGCCCCATCTCAAAGCGATCGGTGTGGCGCTGGCCAGTCGAAAGCTGGTTCAGGTCGCGATGAATCTGACCGATTACATCATCACACCGATCCATGTCGCGCTTGAAGCAGTCCAAGCACGCGCAGCTGCGCGAGGCGTCGCGGTAGCGGGGAGCGAAGTGATCGGGCTCGTGCCCCAAGCGGCGCTGGTTCAGACCGCTACGCATAGCCTGGCGCTCGAGCAGTTCAACGCAACGCAGGTACTGGAGACGAGATTGGAGTCTCGGCTGTTCGGCGAGTCGGCGCGGCATGTCCCGTCTCGCGAACAGGGGTCAGCTGATTCGCAGGCACAATCGCTCTCGGACTTTTTGGCCTCGGTGGCAGCAGCGACTCCGATTCCGGCCGGCGGCACGGTCGCGGCCTTGGTAGGCGCCCTGGCCGCCTCGCTGGGGATTATGGGTGCGCGACTCAGCCGGCAACGAGGAGTGGAGCATCGGCTGAGTGAGATTAGCCGACGGCTTCGCGAGCTGATGCAAATAGATGGCGAGGCCTATCAGCGATTTATCCAGGCGACGAAGCTGGCGAAGACAGACCGGACTCGTCCCGCCGTCTTGTCGTCAGCACTCCATCTGGCGACAGAGATTCCGCTTGAAATTGCCGAACAGGCGACGGAGGCCGGAGCCCTGCTTCATGCTTGCTCGGCAGGGGTGAAGTCACGGGTTCGATCCGATCTCACGGTTGGATTGGTGCTGGCAATCGCCGCAGCCGATGCGGGGCGTCATACGGTCGAAGAGAATATAAAAACTCAGTATAATCAACGTCTTAAGTCATCTCTTTTCGATCGTATTGAGCAAATGACAATCCGTCTTGAGGAACTCAGGGGGCTATGTTACATTACGCCCCCTAGTCGTGGGCCGGTTGTCACGAGAAAAAAACCTGTACAGGCATTGCCTGGGAAAGTACGCAGACGAGCAGAATGGAAATCAAAGTCTTCAATAATAACGTCGAAAAAGCCCTCAAAGTTGCCAAAAAGAAACTTGC
>JANOJM010000098.1:0-1871 GCA_031418735.1 Nitrospiraceae bacterium
ATTGGAAGGGTCATACTTGCGGGTGACATGTTCAGTATAGGCCTGTTTGAAACCGCCAGAACCAACCCCAAGCAGCCAATGGTTCTGGAGAATCTCCAGCGTGTTCTGATAGTACACCCGTCGACTGGCCATGTTGGTGAGCGTGGCCGATTCAGGTTCCTGTACCCATTGGTTCACACCGAGAACGATATTATCTTGCATTCTTGAGGACAGGGAGAATGCGAGTATCGCCACGAGAGAGAGCCCTAACACCATCGCGAGTTGCCGCAGGGGTGCGGCTTTCCAGAGAAGGAGCACCGCACAGCCAATCCCCAAGATGACATACCCACTGCGCCCATTTGTGATAAAGACCATGTTGGTTACATAGAGCAGCCCGAGCAGCGGGACGATCCAACGCATGTGTCCCTGAAGTTTTTTGTCTAAGAACATCCACAGGCACAGCAACGCCGCAACCGCAAAACCCATACCCTGCGTCACCGCATTCCGCAAGAGTGCTTCAGGACCGCGCCATAAGGTAACCCAGCCGGTAGCCGTCACGAAAGACGCCGCCAAGGCCACGGCTGTCCCCACGATAAACATAAGCAGCAACCGTGTTTTCCACCGTTCATCGTCGAAAATCGACAACAGCACAATGAACCACAATATGGTTCGCCATTTGAGTAGGTCAGTCCCTCGATCGGACCAGGGAACTGACCCATAGGTCATCCCGATCAACACAACCGCAAGGAATATCACTCCCCAATAGACTGAGGGGCGCGCGAACACCTGCCTAAATCGAACAACCGCCTGACCACTCGCCACAAATGCCACATAGGCAGCGACCAGCGCCACACTCGCCACGGTCGGCGAGTAGAGGATTCCAATACCGGCAATAATCGCCGATATGCGGGCAACATTGATCCACAATGCCGGCTTGTCAACCCAGGCACTCTTGAAATGATCAGTAAGCAAACGGTCGCCCTTCTAACGCCACAGCTGATAAATATACTTGCGGCGAATCTTTTCCCACCAAAATTTGACGCGTTGGATACCATTTGGCGGCGCAGATTGAATCGCCGACTGAAATGTCCCGTTCTTGCTGCCCTGTTCGACCACCGGATCTTCAAGCCAATACCACTCGATGCCCAACTTGGGATCACTGGCATCGAAGTGACAGTCGATCGCTCCTACTATCCCATGCTGCTCCATCCATTCCACTCGAAGCCTTGCGGTATCGGCCCCCAGGATATAGGAATCCGTAAATCGCCCCTTGGGGGCCCTGTACAATCGTTGTCCTGGCACCCGCATACTTTGGGGCGTGTAAAAATTTCCACCGCTCCCGATGTACAGCACATGAGGATGCCTGATGGTCGATGATTCGGCGATCGCATCGCGGACCCCCTGAATGAAGTCCGGAGCCAAAATCACATCATCTTCCAGGATCAAGGCCCGGCGCCACTGCCGTTCCACCACAAGACGCAGGGCGGCAAGGTGTTTCATCGCGCAGGATTGGTTGCCAAGATTGGGGTAAGGAACCGTAAAGTGTCGTTGAGTCGTCGCTGGGTCAAGATCGCTTGCGTCGTAGGTGTGAATGAATTCATACGCCAGCTCCAGCGACCGAAGCTGTCGCTCAATATTCTCTCGACGCGCAATGAAGTTTCGCGGGTTGATGATAAGAATGCCGTCAACGGGCAAGATGCTCTCGCAATCAGACGCATGAAGAGTCATAGGATACCCCTCATCACCAACTGCCTGCGCTCTGCCAGATGGACCGCCACCATTGCGGAGATCATCAGTAGCCCCCAGAAACCGAGGATTGCAAGCCGGGCACGGTCATCGCTCACCTGATACCCCCATGCCAGCAGGCCACAGAGCACCATCAGACCATACTC
>JANOJM010000099.1:0-7144 GCA_031418735.1 Nitrospiraceae bacterium
AAATATCTGTCTGGTGACCAGGAACGTCACAAAGGGCCCAAGACCACGTCTGGTAAAGGGGAACCGCCGTGAGACGAGATAGTTCTCGTGCGATCCAAAAGTCGCATCGGTCTCATGGTCCACATTGTTCTTGATCAACGATACCTGGTCGGCCAGATCGAGATCTTGAATCGCATCCTGCAGCAACTGATCGCCTGCTCGGTCTGCGGCCACCACATCGCTGAGCGATTCACACTCTGGCGAAGCCCATTCCAGGTGCCCCATGTCGAGATACATGCGCCCGGCGTTGGTGAGAAATCCTCCATTGCCAGGCGGTTCATCATGTCCCCGGTGATGCAGATCGAGAACGCCGCGCCGTTGAACATGAAAGAGATGGTCTCGAATCTTGTGGGCAAACCAGGTAGGGGAATGGTCGGGCTGGTCTTGATTCACCAAGAGTCCGTATTCCGTTTCGAGTCCGAAAATACGGTTCAACATCTCAGTTCGCCACGACAGATTGAAGCGCCGCCGGCAGGAGGCGGGAAAGATCTGATTGCTTGAGCGGGCGAAACTTGGAGGTGCCGGGAGCCTGGCGCTCCAGAAGCGCGCACTCGATCGTCCGTTCACTGGCAAGGCCCCGCACATGTTCAATCAACGCGTTACTGCTTGGAGTAGCGGCGGAGGATGAGCCCGATCCACTTGCCGCTGGCTTGGCTTCAGCCTGTTGATCCGCCTCATCCTGTTGCTGCGCCATCGAACCGATCGCCCAGACACGCAGTGCCAGATTCAACGCCTGCTCCAATGATAGTGTGGCCTGCTGTTGCTCCTTAAGATAGGCCAGCATCTTCCCTTGGATAGCCGTGGTGGCGGCCAGAACCGCATGACCCGTGACTTCCTCAAACGTCCCATCGTAATTGATCGTCAACAACGCGTCCTTTTCCGGTTTCTGCCCCAACTCAGCTACCAAAATACGTACGATGAACGGCGCCTTATACACTTCCTCAAAGGCCTGCTTGATCACGGGAGCAATGCCGTACTTTATCAGTCTCGATCCCGTCACGTCGGACGGCGAACGGTTGAAGCCTTCGACATGCGCCATTTCGAGCAGACTGAAACGAAGCTTCTCCAAATCCGTAGGATGCCCCATTCCGCCCAATGCCAGCCGGTCGTAAATCTCGTAGAGCTTCGGAGTCCCCTTGCTCACCGTGGTCAGAAGAATGCCTCCGTCGTAGGTCAGGGCAACGACCGGGCTCCCCTGCTTGAACTGTTCGTCCAGATACTGCCGCCGATTGCCGACTGCTTCTACCCAACGATAGGGCTCTTCATACATAGCGCACCACCTGTGACTCATAGAGAGGTTTCAATGTCGCATCCGGCACCGTCTGTACACCGGCTCCTGAAATCAACTTGATCACTGGGTACAGACTCGCCTCCCGGTTGACACCGCCGGTCGCCGAATCAAACTCCGCCGCGCTCGTAAGCAATCGTAACGCCTGCACCATAGCCTGTTCTTCCGGCAGCGCATTGAGGGGCTGCTCGCCCCACGTATTCAGATAGTGCAAGATCCCTCGGATTGTAGGGGAACCGGACCCGGAAACGGCATACTCCACGCCTTCAAACTCCGCTCCGAGGATATCGTAGAAATAGATCTTGGCCGAGCCCTGCTCCAGATCGTAACCGGCAAACACCGGAACTACCGCGCCGGTCCCGGCCAATGCCGCCGGTACATTCTCCTTCAAGAGCTTGGAGACGGCGCGCAGCTTGCCGTCGAAACTCAATTCCTGCAACTGCGTTCTCCGGTAGTATTTGAAGGAATGTTCCAGGACACGCACCATTTCATAGGCTGTCGCAGGAACGCCGGCAATCGCCATCACACTGTGCCGATCGATCTCCAGCACCTTATCCGTGCGATCGTACATCACCATGTTGCCGGCGGTCGCGCGGCGATCTCCAGCCACCAGCACGCCATCGCGATACTTGAAAGCCAAAATCGTGGTGGCATTCGTGAGAACATGACCGGTTCCCGCCTGGCCTGAACTTCCCAGTGTATAGCCCTGTTCTTTGAGTAATTGATAGAAATCGCCTTGCATCCCCATCTTGAAAGCCCCTCGTGAAGCGTGAAACGTGAAACGTGAGGCGATCGGACCTCAGAACCTACCCCCTCACGCCTAACCCCTTACCCCTAACGTCTTTACTGTCCCGTTCGTTGCCGATACCGCTCGGCCTGTTTCGGATCGACCTTGCGCATGCGTTTGAGCAGATTATCCTTATCGGGCGACCCGGTCTCCGGCCGTTTCGGCCCGCCGCCCTCATCGGACGGACTCGGGGCCTTCGGCATCGGATTGCCTGGCCCTTCACGGCGTTCCGGCATTGAGATGTAGTTCATGATCGGGACTCCTTGTTTCTGTTCCATTCGTTCAGCGCATCCAACGGAGAGGCCGCACGCTCGAAAATCTGCGCACAGGCTTGCACCGCCTGCGGCTCGAAGAGGTCGCCCATCTCCAATGTTCGCGGAAGCAGCCCTCCACTGAACTGAATACGCTCCCATTGCATCGACTTGATCTGATCCGGGAACCGTTTGATGCAGAGGCCGCGAATCCCCCCTCTGGTATCGGACGGACCAGCCACCAATGCCGATTCGACATCCTGCTCCGACGTCATCCGCCAGGCCTTCCCTTCGGCTTCGAGCCCCAGGAAGAGCCCACGATCCTGGTTCACATTATGGTACTCCAAGTCCAAACTCGCCAGCCAGGGATCGTCCCAGCCAATCTTCTCTTCCTGCATGAATGTTTCCAGCAACCACAGTTTGGTGACCCAATCGAGCTTCCCAACCAGTTGTCGGCGATCGCCGGTGAGAAGCCACAGCGTGGCGGCCCACTCGCGAAGGATCCAATCGGTCTCCTGGTCAGTACCGGCTAAATGTTTCTCAGCCGCGAGATAGTACTGTTCTTGGATGTCGAGTCCAGTAATGGTGCTGCCGTCCTTCCGGCGAACCGCCGCCTTTAGATTCTGATCGCGGGACAGCTGCTTCACCGCCGTCACTGGGTGTTCTAATTCAAGAGCCGGGGCAGCCCCGCGCGCGATCAACTCCAGCGCTAACTGCGTCGTCCCGACTTTCAGCGCTGTGGCATACTCACACATATTGGCATCGCCGATGATGAGATGGAGCCGGCGATATTTTTCACGAACCGCATGGGGCTCGTCCCTCGTATTCAGAATAGGCCGGTTGTGCATCGTGTCGACGCTCAAATCCGTCTCCATAAAGTCGGCTCGCTGAGAGAGCTGGTACTGGCCCGGCACGAACCCGCTCTCTTGACCCTCCACCCCAACTTTCCCGGCTCCAGCAATAACCTGTCGGCTGACAAGGAACGGCAACAGCCCCGCAGTCAGCGAAGGGAAGGGAATCGAGCGAGAGACGAGATAGTTGTCATGGCAGCCGTAACTATGTCCGTGAAAATCCGTGTTGTTCTTGTAGAGCTGCAGATGCGGCCCACCAAGCGCATGATTACGCCGTTCCGCCGCCCGCTGGGCAATACGTTCCCCTGCGCGGTCATGAGCCAGGATATCTAAGAGCGTCCGGCATTCCGGCGTGGAATATTCAGGATGCGTATGGTCGTTATAGAAACGTGCGCCGTTCGGGAGGACGAGATCGCTCTTCATCTCGTGGAATGAAAATGGCCGATGAGCATCGACCTTGGCAAACTCGTCTTCTTCTTTATCCTGCTGCAGCCCGGTAACCCGGAACCCCCGCGCATCCTCGTGCGGATCTTCACCCCCATAGTCCCAACGCCGCTCGAACGAAGCAGTCAGATGGGCCCGCACCAGTTCCATCGATTCCACGACGGGATCGACCGCGTCCTGGTCTTCCCTCGTAATCCCATACTCTGTTTCAATCCCAAAAAGGCGCATAATTCGTTAGACGTGTTCCTCACCATTTCCGGGGACAGAATTACGATCAGGTGGCTGGGGTGCTCTCGACTGCGCCCATCGAGCGAGCACATTCTGATCGTACGCGCTCTGGGAGCAAAGAGAGCCCCCAGTCACCTGATCTCTTATATGATCTGTCCTATCAGCTTCTCTTCGGACTGCCGCCCTCTTCTGAACGAGGAGATTCCAACGACCTGCTCCGGATGGTGATCGAGGAGCTTGAGCCATTCTTCCGCCGCATCGTCGGGAGGCAACATCTCACCCTCTCGGAACTCCGCGTGGACAGAACTCACCAGATCGTCCAAGATCATGCCGCCTTGCTCACCCGCGCCGGCCGCAATCATGCGATCGATGGCCCGTTCTTTCGCCCGTTGAACGATCGAAGCCAAGATCGCACCGCTGATCAGATCGCTCCGATAGAGCACCTTATTTTGCCCGCTTCGGAGCCTGATCGACAGGAGTCGATTTTCATCGATTCGTGAGAAGACCGCGGAGAGCGCATGCTCGACAAGGTCGGCACAGGCCTTCTTCCGGTCCCCACCGTGTTGGTCGATCCACTGCCGGTCCAACGGCAGATCGTCCGTGAGATACACGTTCAAAATCGCTGCCGCCGAATCGCGGTTGGGACGGCTCACTTTGATCTTGCGATCGATACGCCCTGGCCGCAGCACAGCCGGGTCGATCAGATCCGGCCGATTCGAAGCCAGAATAATTACCACATCCTGCAACGACTCAATCCCATCCATCTCGGAACAGAACATCGGCACCAGAGTGCTGGAGATATTGAAGGAACGCGAGGCCCGCCTCGTACCGAGAACCGATTCTGCCTCGTCGATAAAGATAAATGGCAAAGCCCCTTCCTTCCGGTGGGCGCGGGCCTGGGCAAAGAGATCCCGAACCATCCGCTCCGATTCCCCCAACCACATATTCAGAATCTCAGGCCCCTTGATGTGAAGGAAAGCCCCGCGAGTCACCGGAATCTTATCTCCCTTCGCACCAGAGGCAGCCTGGTTCGACTCCCCCACCAGCTTTGAAAGGCTGGCTGCTGCCGCTTGTCCGATTAAAGTCTTTCCACAGCCGGGAGGGCCATACAATAAAAAACCCTTGGGTTGGGTGAACTTGAAGCGCTGAAAGGTCTCTGCATGGAGCAGGGGATACTCGATGGCTTTCTGAATCGCAGCGATCGCCTCAGTCTGTCCACCGATCTGCTCCCATGTCACAGTGGGAACCTCATCGAGCAAGTGGGACTTGGCTTTCCGGTCTTCCAATTTCTCGATCGCCACATGAAGGCTGGGATCGATACGCACCTCATCTCCCGCCTTCAGGTCCACGCCGATCAGATCGCTCGATCGTTGAAGAATCAAGACCTGCCGTCCCATCTCCTGTTCGAACCGAAGCCGCCCGTCTGCCAAGGCCTCCGCCAGTTTCAATACAGGCCCATTACGGTCATAACCCAATATTTTAATGACTGCATAGGCTTCGTTGACCAGAATCTGGGCGCCGATTTTTAACTCAACTGCCTGCACCCGTGGATCGACCGAAGCGTAATACTCAGCGCCCCCCACCAAGATCCGCGCAAGACCCTCACCAGGCACCTCAAGCAGAGTACCGACCCGATTGGCAGGCGCCGTGAGCTTTTCGATCACGTCGGCGACTTTCCTGAATTCAACCTCGCGCTGCTTCTGCGCCGCTTGCCCAAGGATGACAACATGGCGCAGCTTGTAGAGGATCTTCTGTCGAGGGTCATTGTCGGGGAATGAGGCAAGACATTGCTCTATGAGCTCAAGCGGATCGGACTCCATGCGCTTCGACGGATCAGTGGCATCCTCCGTCTTCCCATTTGACGCCGGATCCTGTGGCTGAGCTGGCCTACGGTCACTCATCGGTGGTCCTCCATACGGAACAAGATGGATGATCCTACCATAGCGACCTCAGGGATTGCCGATCAATTGACGGCCTGGAGGGTCACGGATACACGTTCGCGGCGTGTCTCCCGTAAGAACTCGACCGTGACCTGATCGTTGACTTTGTGGCGTTCCATCACATCCATCAGTTCATCCAGAGTTTTGACTTGCTTACCATCGACTGCCGTGATGACATCGCCCAATTCTACCCGGCCATCGAAGGTCTCGCGGGCCCCCTTCAGCCCGGCCAATTCCGCCCCACTGCCACGCGACACCTTGCCGATAATCAGCCCCTTAACTCCCCACCGCTTGGCCATCGCATCGGGAACAAGCGAGACCCCAAGCCCTGGACGAATGAGTTTCCCGTACTTGATCAACTCCGGGACGATACGGTTGACCGTGTCGACCGGCACGGCAAAGCCAATTCCTGCAAAGGCTCCGCTGGGGCTCACAATCTGGGTATTGACGCCGATCAATCGGCCAGCGCTATCGAGCAGCGGGCCGCCGGAGTTTCCCGGATTGATGGCAGCATCGGTCTGAATGACCCCTTCAATCGTCCGGTTCGATAGGGACTTGATCGTCCGTCCCAAGGCACTCACCACACCGGTCGTCAGCGTGTGATCGAGGCCGAACGGATTCCCAATCGCCAATACTTTCTGCCCGACGCGCAGATCATTCGACGTCCCGACCGTGAGGGGTGAGAACGCTTCTTCAGACGCACGAATCTGCAACACCGCCACATCGTGATCGGGATCTGCGCCGATGAGCGTCGCCTTATGTTCCGTCCGATCGGCCAGCGTGACCGTGATCGAGTTGGCCCCGTAGACGACATGAAAATTCGTGACGATGTGCCCCTGTTTGTTCCAAACGAAGCCCGTTCCGGACCCTTGCGGGGCTTCAAAGAGATTGAACGACCAGGGGTCTCGCTGAATCGCCGTATTCGCAATAAAGACGACAGATTTCGTGGCCCGCTCAAACACAGCCATCGTGGCCCGTTCATCCGAGCCCAACTCAGCGGGCGAAGGCGTCACGACGCGCGGCTTCCCCTCAGGCCCATCGTAGGCTCCACCCAGCGGCTTCCCCCACTCCGCCGCCGACAAGACAGGCCAAAGGCTGATGAGCAAAAGTCCCGTGAAAACGACTCGCCCCTTCATCCCGATCATTCCCCCATGATTTGGATAATGAGTTCCCTGGTCCTGGATCTGGTATCGAAATCGACGAGGACAACCTGTTGCCAGCTTCCCAGCAACATCACCCCGTCCAGGAACGGAATGGTCACCGACGGCCCTTGCAGCTGACCCCGCAGGTGGCTATGGCCATTGTCCTCACCGGCA
>JANOJM010000100.1:0-1807 GCA_031418735.1 Nitrospiraceae bacterium
TATCTGTTGTCTTCGTCCCTGACCCTCGTGGTCGCCCAACGGCTCATCCGCAGGATCTGCAAGAACTGCCGCGAAAGCGTGACGCCCAGCACCAGAATCCTCGAATCCATCCAATCCCGGACGGACTTCTCTGAAACGATCGAAGTACTACAGCGGCAAGGTGTCCTGCGTAAGACGCACGATGGACTGGCAGGAGTCAGACTCTACAAGGGGAAAGGGTGCGCCCAATGCCAGGGAAGCGGTTTCACCGGTCGAGTCGGCCTGTTTGAGATCTTCGAAGTCGATGAGGATATTCGAGATTTGATCATGCAGCGGAAGCCGGCATCGTTTATCCGCTCGACCGCGATCATGAAAGGAATGAAGACGATGTTTCAGGATGGGCTGGCAAAGGCGTTCATGGGCGAAACGACCATTGAGGAAGTGTTCCGCGTGGCCCTGTAACCCGCATGATTCATGCGCGCTTCTGCGCCAATCGCCGAGGCCTGATTCAAGCGAGACGGGCGGGAAACGCGTGATCAGCACGACCGACTCCATCGTCAGTGAGCACAATGAAGAGGTCTATTCAGCGGCCCGCTCGTGCTGCGACAGCAAACGGATAGAAATAGCGATCCAGGCTAGCCAAGTCGCTCCCATATTCTTTCCCGCCCAGCATCGCATCGCACAGGAATTCCCTCACTCGCGTGAGTTCCTTCCTTCGGCCTTTCCATCGAGAGTCTCCGATCGTCATGTCGAGCAGCTCTAACGCACGGACGAATGCCTTCTCACACAGTGGCGGATCTTTTTCCTGCCATCGATGAGCACGGGCAACGTCACTGCCGACATTGGCCAGTTGCTCTACGAGAGGCAACGTCTGCCAACGTCCTGCAGCCAAACTTGCGTGCTGATGAGACAATTCCTAGCTCCCTACCAACCGGTCGACGATCCTTGTAACCGCTTCTCGTATTTCAGAACTTTCCACGTATCGGGACCGGTTCCCACCGGATGGACGCACGTTGATCATCGAATCAAATTCGATCCATTCAGTCAGCGGCTTGTCGGGGTAGAGATTAATTCCCCACAGATGCCGTTGTGCAGACCCTTGGTCTAAAAGCCTCGCCTCTTCGTCTGAGTGAAGCTCTCCACCGATTGCCATGATGCCCTGTTCCACATCCACAACGGCCTTGACCATATCGCCGAACTGCTGCTTGGCGATTTCCATCAGTTCATCGCGCGAAACGGTATCTCGAACCACGCTGATTTCCATACTCTCCACCGCCTATTGGTCGACCAACACCTTCAGCCCTTGTCCTGCACTTGCCTATACCGCACGATAGCCCGAATGAGTGCGGGCCTGTCAATAGAAATGCCGGGAAAGAATGTAATGACACGCCGAGACGTGCCCGTAGCCCGAGCGTCAGTATTCCGGTTTTCACTACCTCTCTCTTTGGGGGGAGGCGGCCAAGGTTGTCCTCGACTGCGCGCATCGGACGAGCACAGTCTTATCGTGCGCGTTCTGCGAGCAAGGAGGACACCTGGCCGCCTCCCCTCATCCTCGCTTCCCACAACTTCGCATAGACCGAACCGGTCGGCTTCAATTCACTCTTCATCAGCACGACCGACTCCATCGCCAATGTGCCCACGGAAAGCGGGCTATCCAGTACACCGCCCTTTGCCAATGCAGCTCCAGCCTGCCGTTCGCCCGCTTTGATTCGTGCCAACGTCAGATGCGGACTAAACGGTTTTGTCTCGCGGAGAAAACCTAAGCCTTCACAAGCCTGTTCGATCGCATCATGGATCTCCGCAATTCGCTTCGCCTCCGCTCCCTTCT
>JANOJM010000101.1:0-2813 GCA_031418735.1 Nitrospiraceae bacterium
GACTGTTCCGTCGGCGAATGCCGGCCAGGCCCAGTGATGCTTACGATCCATTATCCGCAAGAGCTCTTCTTGGAATCGACTTTTCGTCAAGGATCGTGTCATGTCTGTTGCCTTCCTGGTGAGTGGCTCGATACAATTCGATTGCGTGGAGGTGCGTTCATGAAGCAGATCACAGTTCAAAATCCGGAAGACATTCTAACAATGTTGGCCGAGGTATCGCTTCGAGGGACCGGCTTCGTGACCGACTGTCTCCTCGATTATGTGTTGGAAGAGGGCTTCACTGAGCCGATCTTTCTCAATGCCAGCGGGGAAGACCCGGATGCCTATTATAAAGGGCAATCTCCTGCCTGGGCGGTCTATCAAATCCGAGAATGGAAACGGGTATTGACCGTTTCGGGTGGTCCAGGCAAAGAGCGGCGCGTACAAATTACAGAAACTCCCTAGCCAGCGGGTGAGTGTAAAATGGATGAAGAGAAAAAGCAACGAGACGAAGGGGCTCAATTATCCTTGGCCCGTTTGAGCTTGGAGTGTGTGGTATGCCGATGATCCGTCTCATTGAGCCGCAGAGTATGGGCGAGCTGGCAATGATCACAAGTTTGCTGGAAGGCAGCGGCATCGCCTACACCGTTCAGAACGAACATATGAGCAGTTTGTATCCCGGACTTCCCATTCTCAACTCGCGCGTCATGGTCGACGAGTGCGACCAACTTCGTGCGGAAGTGCTGTTAAGCCGGCTGCGGTTGGCGGTGCGCGATGTTTCGTTGTAACCGTAGGTAAAGACTAGCAGGCTGCGGAGAAACTATTTTGCACACGAGAACCCTCTCGCAGGATGCTCAAAAAGGCCGTCCAGCAAGGCCGCAGCGAGTGAAGGGCCGAGGCGTACCCTCTGGGGTACGTTGAGGGTCTGAACGATGCGAGAACGCCGCTGGCGGAATTTTTCAGCATCCTGCTAGGGTCGAGCTTTTGGGCTGTGCGGGTTAGACGGGGACTGAGTAGGAAGCCGTTCTCCTGAACCTTGGAACCATCCGCCGTTGAGGATGCCTTCTTCAAAGTATAGATAGCGGTGTTTTACCGACGCAGCGCTTTCCCAATCTTCAAATATCCATTCCTCGCGACGGATGCCTTCTTTCGTGAAGGTCGTGTTGATCGTTTGTGGCCCTCCCCAGGCTTCTAGCACCTGCTCCTTCGACATGCCGACCATGACGCGATGTTCCGCAATATGTTTTTGAAAATCCGGGTCGTTGAGTTGTGCGATGAGCGGCCAGACGACCATGAGGAGAACAAAGAGCCCAAGCCCGGCATAGATGATAAGCCGAACCAGGCGTCGGCGGATAAAGGGGACTGGCTCTTCCAGATCGGTTGGAGAGGCATTCATGGATTCATGGATAGCCGTGGTGGTCTGAGGCATGATGCGACGCATCGTAGCAACGTGAATTGGAGAGAGTCAAGCGGAGGTGCACGTTTCTCTATATTAATCAGCATGATACGGAAAGTAAGCTATACTGGATGAGTACAAATGCTGAGATGTTCAGGAGAAGCTGTGATGATGAATTCCGGATCAAAGCAGGGGAGTAATCAGAAGCGATGGATACTTGCGGTATGGCTCCTGGCCGTCTGGGGGTGCCTCGTCATGCCGCTGGCTTTAATTGAAGCGTCGGCAACCACCATCTATTCCTATATCGATGAGCAAGGCACGCCCGTGATGACGGATAATTTCAATGCAATTCCTGAACGGTATCGCGCAAAGGTCAAAACGACCGAGCAGGTCGCAACTGCTCCCCAGAGAACTTCAACGGCCGGCACCATTCATGAGCAGGTGTCGCACTTCGGGGGACAGCTTCGAGGTATGGTTTCAGGAGCCGCTCCCAACATCTCCGGGCTCTCTTCTTCACAGTCGGAGATCCTCACCTATGCTGGTCTTGCAGCAATAGTCCTGCTTGTTGCCATGAACGTGAGCAAAGGCCCATTTATCCGCCTTCTGGCTTTGGGATGTTTGATCATGCTCGGTCTTGGCACGCCAGTTTTGATGTACGTGTCGAATGATGGCCCGATAGATGTGATGAAGAAGAAAGCTTCTCAGGTCGAGAAAAAACACCAAGACCGTGTCCAGCAGATACCGTAACCAGCCTCAGCTATCTTCAACCAACTCGTAAATGCCGGCTAGTCCGCATACGTGGGGACTGGTATTTTTTTGGCCGTGGGTGGCTGAGGAGAGAGCCGGCGCTGAGAGAATTCTCGCGAGTAGGGATTCAGGATGGGGTCATGGGTGTGTCGCTGCCGTTGCTTCACCAGATCGACACTTTGAGTGCCGATCTCTACGCGATCGACCAGCGCCTTGGTTGTGAGTGGGTCCGGCAGACCTTGCAACGAAAATAGCTGGTAGGCCAGGGTCCACTCCAACTTGTCCCTGGTTGCCTCTTTCACAATAAAACGAGCCGCTGGTGACGCGACGCCTTTAAACAAGAGTACCCAAATATTCGATCGGAATGAGGGAGAGGCAGGATCCTCTGAAGGGCGAAATTCCGGGACGAGTGAGGGGATCTGGGCGAGGGGGACGGAGGGGGAGAATTCAATATCGACGAGCCGGACGAATAACGTTTGATTCTCGGTTTCATCGTTGGGGTCGACAGTGTAACTGAACGAGTATCGGACATCGATACCATCACGTGTAAAGTGTCAAGCCACAGTAGAAATGTCCTCTTTCTCCCATAGTAGAAATGTCCGGTTTATGTGATGCCCACCGCCGCGTGTCTTCTTCCTTCCGGCAGCAGGCGCTTGCGCCACGGATGCGTGCGTGTCGGCGTGACCGTGCG
>JANOJM010000102.1:0-4137 GCA_031418735.1 Nitrospiraceae bacterium
GAATTCGCGCCTGACCTTCCGGTACAACCGGGTAACTGAACCCCACGACATAGATCCCTTCCTCCAACAGCCTCTCTGCCATCCTAGTGGCGAGTGAGGCATCGCCCAACATAACCGGAATAATGGGATGCTCGCCGGGAACGAGCCGGAATCCGAGATCGGTGAGTTGCGAACGGAAAAGGGCCGCGTTCTCCCGCAGCCTGGTCCGTAACTGATCGCCTTGGGCTACGAGGACCAGGGCCCGTTTGGCCGCCGCAGCGA
The DNA here is from genome assembly GCA_031418735.1 of Nitrospiraceae bacterium. Lineage (GTDB taxonomy): Bacteria > Nitrospirota > Nitrospiria > Nitrospirales > Nitrospiraceae > Palsa-1315. The sequence continues at coordinate 262 of JANOJM010000102.1, forward strand.
TGACCGGGGGCAGCGAATTCGAAAACAAATAGGGTCGCGATCGTTGCCGCAACAGCTCGACGATTTCTTTTCGTCCGGACGTAAACCCGCCCGTCGCGCCGCCCAAAGTCTTGCCCAACGTGCTAGTGACGATCTCGATCCGGTCGGCGACGCCGAAATGGTCCGGCGTGCCTCGCCCGTTGCGCCCGAGCACACCGGTTGCGTGACTGTCGTCCACGATTACTGCGGCATCGTATCGATCCGCCAACTCGACGATCCGATCGAGTTTTGCGAAATCGCCATCCATGGAGAAGACTCCGTCCGTGGCGATCAGGCGAAGGCGATAGGATGCCGCGGCGCGCAGCTTGGCTTCCAGGTCTGCCATGTCGGAGTGTGCATAGCGGAGCCTGGTGGCTTTGCAGAGCCGGATGCCGTCAATCAGGCTGGCGTGGTTCAATGCGTCGCTGATGACTGCGTCTTGCTCGCCGAGGAGCACCTCAAAGAGTCCGCCGTTGGCATCAAAGCAGGAACTATAGAGGATCGTGTCCTCGGTGCCCAGGAAGGTGCTGATCGCTTGTTCGAGTTGTGTGTGGAGATCTTGCGTGCCGCAGATGAACCGGACAGAGGCCATGCCGTAGCCATGTTCTTGCAGCCCGGCTGCTGCGGCTTGTCTGATGTCAGGATGGTTGGCGAGCCCCAGATAGTTGTTGGCGCAGAGATTGAGGACTTCACCCTGGGCCACGCGAATCTCCGCTCCCTGAGGGCCGAGGATCTGCCGCTCGGATTTGTAGAGGCCTGCCGCGCGGATGTCAGTGAGCCGCTCTGAAAGGGTATTTTTAAGTGAGGTGTATGCCATCTTTTTCGTGAGACGTGAAACGTGAGAGGCTGGCACGGGCAAAGCGCTAGTTTCCTATCGCCTTACGCCTCACCCCTCACGGGAATAAGACCACTTTCCCGCATTGGCCGGAATTGATCAACTCGAACCCCTGCGCAAAGTCTTTCAGGGGAAAGGTATGGGTGATTACCGGCTTGATATTGAGTCCGGCCTGGAAGAGACCGGTCAACCGATACCAGGTTTTGAAAAGTCGGCGGCCTGTCACCCCATACACGCGGATGCCCTTGAAAATAATTTCGTTTGGCAGATCAAAAGACACGGGTCCGGTTGGAATGCCGAAAAGTGTCACGCGTCCGCCGTTCTTCACGGCACTGAAAGCCTGATGCAATGCCGTAGGGTTCCCCGACATTTCGAGCGAGGCGTCGACGCCTTCACCGGCGGTGATCTCGCGAATGGCGGCGGCGATCCGGTCCGCTGTCTCGGTCTTGGCGTCGAGCAGGTGATCGGCGCCGACTTGTCTGGCAAGGTCCAGGCGGTAGGCACTGACATCCATCGCAATGATCATGGCGGCGCCGGCCGTTCGTGCGACGGCGGCCGCGAAGAGTCCAGTCGGACCGCAGCCGGTGATCAAGACCGTCTGTCCTGTGAGGTCTTCGACTAAGGCGGCGTCGACGGCGTTGCCGAGCGGTTCCTGGAGGCAGGCGAGTTCGGGTGGAAGGGAGGGCAAGGTCTTCCAGAGCACAGTTTCAGGCAAAGCAATATATTCCGCGAACGATCCGTCGCGATCGACGCCGAGGATGCGGTAATTCTTGCACACATGCGCTTGTCCGGTGCGGCATTGGAAACAGTGACCACATGTGAGGTGCGATTCGGCGGCGACATAATCGCCCACCTTGACGAGCGTGACATCCGAACCGACCTCCACGACCTCACCGCACATTTCATGGCCAATGATACGCGGCGGGTGGATACGGCTGTGCGCCCAGGGATCCCAATTATAAATATGGGCATCCGTCCCGCAGAGAGAGGTGGCGGTGACGCGGATGACGGCATCCGCGGGGCCCGGTTTTGGATCAGGCCTATCGGTGGCGGTCAACCCTGGTTGCGCCGACGTCTTGACGAGCGCTCGCATGGGTTCATTGTATACCACGGGCTCCTAGCCCGGTCTATCTGGTTGATCTGGTTTGTTTGGTTTATCTGGTTAGATTCATTCGACCAAATAAACAAGACAAACCAAACAAACCAAATGAACAAGACGGGTTGCGCCAGGGTTCGCGAGATCGGTAGGATGCGCCCATGAAGACTCTGCACCACCAATCGTATGTGCTGTTGGCAGGGATGTGTTGTGTTCTGTTCTTCTATCCAGGCCTCATTGCAGCAGCGCATTCCGCATCATCACTACCCACGGCTTCCTCGTCCGGCCCTACGAATCGGTGGGTGGAATTTGAGTTGAGCCAAGCGGAGTCGATGAGGAATCCACAATCCGGCAAGCCAGTCACGTTGACGATTGTTCTTGGAGGCGTGACAGCGGGCATGACTCCGGTAGTGGCGACCTGTGAATCGATTGCGTTTCAACCCCAAACGGTTAGGCTGGAGCCGAATGCGGAGGCAAGGGTGTTGAAGGGGACGGTCACGCTCGAACCGATTCTGATGAGTCGGACTTCCGTGCCGCTCAGGGCAGCGCGAGTCCAAGTGACGTTTTTTTCTCAATCTCGCCAGGGCAAATCCGAACGGTTCATGCGGCGGGTTGTGTATGTGACGATGGATCGTTTGGAGCCGGCCAATGAGACGAGTGAATTGCCGCCTGTTCGTCCCGAGAAACCACTGAGTGAGGACATTATCCTGGATGAAGCGAAACCAGCCGTGGAGCCGGTTTCGACCGGCGCTTTAGCCGAGGAAGACCTGGTCCCGACAGCCTCCCAAGGGGAGGGGAAGGCGTATTGGCAGAATGTGAGTTACCTCATCAGCCAGAGTTGGGCCAGACTGATTCGTGGAATCCGGCGTGAGCCAAGCGGCGAAACGGTGAAGGTACGATTCAAAATGTTTCCCAACGGCCGCGCCCAGCTGATCAGAATTGAAAAAGGTTCCGGCGCTCGCGAAATCGACGAAGCCGGAATTTATGCGATCGTCAATGCCCAACCGTTTCCGCCGGCCCCCAGCGAGTTGGGGGAAGATGTTATGGACGTGCATATCCAGATGCGAACTGGTGGTCGGGAACGGTCTCACAAGGCGCAACCAGGCGGGAGTCTGTCAATCGGCAAGTCTGGTGCATCGGGCCAGTCGGCGAAAAAATAGAAGCAGGGTCTGTGGCCGCTAACCAGGGGGAATGATTTATGCTGAAGAAAAGAGGGCAGAGTTGGCTTGTGCTCTTCCTGTTTGGAGTCACGGCCTGGTTCCCGTTAGCTGCTTACGCAGAGCCGGCTCGTTGGAACCTTGATCTTGACCATTCAACGATCGAGTTTCGTGTGGCGCATATGATCATTTCCAAGACCACAGGCCGGTTCACGGACTATGCCGGGTTTATCGACATGGATGCCGAGGCCGGCACGGTGAAGGCCATTGAGACCACGATCAAGGCCGGGTCGGTGAATACGAATCATGAAAAACGGGATGTCCACATACGGAATGCCGATTTTCTCGACGTGGAACATTATCCGACGATTACATTCAAGTTGAAGAGCTACAAGAAAACTGCAGAGGGTTTCGTCGCGGTAGGAGACCTCGCCCTGCATGGGGTCACCAAAGACATCACCTTAGTGGGCCAATACAACGGGGCGACGAAGGATCCCTGGGGCAATACCAGGGCTGGCTTTAGTGCGGAAGGGAAACTCAATCGCAAAGACTTCGGGATGGTCTGGAACAAGACGTTGGATAGCGGCGGGCTCGTCGTCGGGGATGAGATTCAGATACGACTCGAGATTGAATGTATCAAAGCAAAGCCCTAACAGGCTGCTGAAAAAGGCCCCCAACTTCGTTCTCGGCTCGTCACAATCCTCAACGTACCCGAGAGGGTACGCCTCCGGTTGTGACTCCCCTGCGGCCTCGTTGGATGACCTTTTTGA
>JANOJM010000103.1:0-4851 GCA_031418735.1 Nitrospiraceae bacterium
GCACGGCTCACATCGCCCTTCTTGACCGTTGCCGCAGGAATGGCCTCCTTGACAGCCACAACGACAATGTCTCCAAGCGAAGCATAGCGGCGCCTGGTTCCACCAAGAACATGAAAACACATGGCCTGTTTGGCACCGGAGTTATCGGCCACGTCCATGTATGTATAGCTTTGAATCATAGTCCCGGTATTTCCTCTACTCTCCGCACGATCTGAACCTACTCACCACGCCGTCCCTTTTCCACAACCTCGACAACCCGCATATGCTTATCTTTACTGATAGGCCGTGTCTCGACCATGCGCACACGGTCGCCGATCTTGCAGGCATTCTCTTCATCGTGGGCCTTGAATTTTGTCACCCGTCGAAGCACCTTCCGGTAGAGCGGGTGAATAACCGACCGCTCGATCTCGACGACGACGGTCTTATTCATTTTATTGCTGACCACACGTCCGACCCATTCGCGCCGCTTATTCGCTGACTCTCCCATCCTCAAGCCCCTTTCGCCGCGGTAGAAATTGGATCGGCCTGCGCGAGCTCGCGCTGAATCGTCTTTACCCTGGCAATGGACCGCTTCGTCTTTCGCAGCTGCATCGGGTTTTCCAACCGTCCGGTTCCCATCTGAAAACGAAGATTGAAGAGCTCCTGCGTGAGCTGCTGTGTTTTCTCCGCCAGTTCAGGCCCCGTAAGCTGCCGTAATTCCTTCAGATCCATGAATGCGTTCCCCTTACCCTTCCGTACGATTCGATCAGCGCTAAAACTCGCCGCGAACAACACACTTCGTTGCGATGGGCAGTTTATGCGAGGCCAAGCGGAATGCCTCCTTGGCGACATCCGGCGTCACGCCATCCATCTCATAGAGAATACGGCCCGGCTTGACGACGGCGACCCAGTATTCCGGGTTGCCCTTACCCTTACCCATTCGAGTCTCAGCCGGCTTCTTAGTGATCGGCTTATCGGGGAAAATTCTCGTCCAGACCTGGCCGCCGCGTTTCACACACCGAGTGATCGCGATACGCGCCGCCTCAATCTGCCTGCTGGTGATCCAGCCCGGTTCAAGCGCCTTGAGCCCAAACTCTCCGAGGGTAATCTGGCTGCCACGATAGGCCTTGCCGGTCATACGCCCCTTCATCATTTTACGGAACTTGACTTTCTTTGGTGCTAACACGTTATCCCCTTTACTTACCCAAGCCTACGGTCAAATACCGAATCTTTGTTGAGCGGCTGCAAGGGAAGAACTTCGCCCTTATAGATCCAGGTCTTGATCCCGATCTGCCCCATCGTCGTGTGGGCTTCCGCAAACCCGTAGTCGATATCCGCCCGGAGCGTATGGAGAGGCACACGGCCTTCGCGGTACCACTCTGAGCGTGCGATCTCCGCCCCGCCAAGACGGCCCCCAACCATAATCTTGATACCCTGGGCTCCAAGACGGAGCGCGGACTGCACACTTCGCTTCATGGCCCGGCGGAACGCCACCCGCTTTTCCAACTGGGTCGCAACGTTTTCACAGACCAACTGGGCATCCAGCTCCGGCTTCTTGATTTCCTTCACCGTAATGTAGACCTGGCCGCCGTAGCTCTTCGCCAACTCCGCCTTGAGCTTATCGACCTCAGCCCCCTTACGGCCGATGATGATACCGGGGCGCGCAGTATGAATAATCACCCGCGTCTGATCTCCAGATCGCTCGATTTCGACCTTGGCCACGCCGGCATGAAAGAGACGCTGCTTGACCATCTTGCGGATTTTGATATCCTGATGGAGCAACTTCGCATAATCTTTGCTGGCATACCACCGAGATGACCACGTGACGTTGTATCCTAGCCGGTATCCGATCGGATGTGTCTTATGCCCCATAACGACTTGTGCCTCACTCAGACAGGAAATGAATCCGTCCCGTTATTCGCCTCTATCTACTTTTTTTCTTTCACACTTGCAGCCGACACGACGACAGTAATATGACTCATACGCTTCTGAATCGCATTCGCACGCCCCTGAGATCGAGACCGAAAACGTTTTAAGGTCGGCCCACAATCAACGAATGCCTTTGACACCACCATCGAATCACTGTCGCCCATTTCTTTTTGTTCTGCATTGGCTACGGCAGACCTCAAAAGCTTTTCCACCACCTTCGACGCCTGGCGTGGCAAGTTTCGAAGCAACGCCAAGGCCATGGGAACTTGCTGCCCCCGGATCAAATCGATCACCGGGCGTGCTTTCCTCGGAGAGATACGTACAAAACGCAAAACTGCTTGTGCTTCAGCCATAACCGTCCTATCCAAATCGAGTGTACCGAGACCTAAGCCTGCCGCCTACTTGAGGGCGACCGACTTCTCTGTCCTGGCATGCCCATGCCCTTTAAAGAACCTGGTTGGAGCAAACTCTCCCAACTTGTGCCCGACCATATTTTCCGTTACGAAGACCGGAATAAATTTCTTCCCGTTATGTACCGCGAACGTATGTCCGATCATATCGGGGATGACCGTAGACCGTCGCGACCAGGTCTTGATGATCTTACGATCCTTATTCTGATTCATCCGCTCCACTTTTTGGAGCAGATGGTCGTCAACGAATGCGCCCTTACTGACTGACCTCGGCATCGCGTACTCCTACTTGCGGCGGGAAATAATGAACTTGTCCGTCGCTTTATTGTTCCTGGTCTTGTAGCCCTTGGTCGGAAGACCCCACGGAGAAACTGGATGGGGGTTACCCTGTCCGGATTTTCCTTCGCCTCCACCATGCGGGTGGTCGACCGGATTCATCACGACACCACGCACATTCGGTCGCCGGCCCAGCCATCGATTGCGGCCCGCCTTCCCGACATTAATATTCTCATGATCCGTATTCCCAACCTGTCCAACGGTTGCCAGGCAGGTTGAAAGAACTTTGCGCATTTCTCCGGACCTTAGCCTCACCTGCACATAGTCACCATCACGTCCCATCACCTGCGCCGCGCCTCCAGCACTACGAATCAGCTGGCCGCCTTTTCCTGGCTTCAACTCTATATTATGAATGGTGGTACCCAACGGCATACTGGACAGGGGCAACGCATTCCCGGTACGAACTTCCGATCCAACACCGGACTGCACCACATCCCCGACTTTTAAGCCGACCGGCGCCAGGATATATCGTTTCTCGCCGTCCTTATAATGCACCAAAGCAATTCTGGCTGACCGATTAGGATCGTACTCAAGAGCGGCAATGGTGCCTGGAATTCCGGTCTTGTCGCGACGGAAATCGATCTTCCGATAGAGGCGTTTATGCCCACCCCCACGAAACCGTACAGTAGTCCGGCCATCGTTGTTCCTCGCGCCGGTACTGCGACGGAATGACGTGAGTGATTTCTCAGGCCTCTTCTTCGACAGTTCTTCGGTTGTCACCGCGGTCATCCCGCGACGTCCCGGCGTTCTTGGCTTGTATACTCTGATTCCCATAACTACAGTCGTCCTTCCAACGCCCCGAGATCAACCCGGAGCAAACCCAACTATGCGCTTTCGTAGAGCTCCAACTTTTCGCCCTGCTTGAGCTTCACAAAAGCTTTTTTCCAATCCGACCGCTTACCGGAGAAACGCCCCAAGCGCTTGACCTTCCCAAGAACGTTAATCACGTTCACCCGCTCGACCTTGACCTTCAAGAGCGTTTCGACCGCTTGCTTAATCTGGAGACGATTCGCATCCGGATGAACCAGAAAACCCACCGTGTTGTTGTTTTCACGCATCGCGGTGATCTTTTCAGTCAGCAATGGCTGCAAGAGAATGCTATGAAGACCCGCCTTCATGACCAGACCTCTTTCACCCGCGGTAACTCACGCTCGGGAATCAGGATCAATTCTGCTCGAACAATATCGTAGACATTCAACCCTTCAGGCCCCACCACACAGACATTCGGAAGGTTACCTGCAGCTTGAGCCAACCCGGCATGCCCGGCGCCTGCCACAATCAAGGCATAAGCCCCGGCACCGAAATTTGTCAGCACTTGAGCCAACAGTTTCGTCTTCGGCTGATCCAACGACAGATTCGACACAATCACCACTTGCCCGTCGGCTAACTTTGTCGACAGCGCGCTTTGAAGCGCTGCACGGTATTTCTTCTTCGGCATGCTGTAGGAGTAATCACGCGGCTTCGGCCCAAAGACCGACCCGCCATGACGCCATACAGGAGAACGGATCGACCCTGCCCGCGCCCGCCCGGTATGCTTTTGCTTCCATGGCTTCTTCCCGGACCCGGCTACTTCACCGCGCCGTAATGTTGACGCCGTCCCCTGACGCTCGCAAGCACGCTGCATCACCACCGCTTCATGGACTAACGCAGTATGGGTCTTACAGCCGAACACTTCTTCGGGAAGATCGACGGACCCGACTTTCTGTTTCTTCAAATCAACGACGTCAACCGTGGGCATGCCCTACCCCTTTTTCGACTTTCTTACCATGATCAGTCCGTTTGCCGCACCAGGGATGGCCCCGCGAACGAACAACAAGTTTTCATCAGGTCTGGATTCAATAACTTTCAATCGCTGAGCCGTAATCCGCTTCGCTCCCATATGTCCAGGCAACGTCTTCCCTTTCCAGACACGAGAAGGATAGGAGCTAGCGCCCATCGAACCGGGATGACGATGGAACATGGACCCGTGAGACTCAGGGCCACCGGCATAATGATGCCGCTTCACTACCCCCTGAAATCCCTTACCCTTCGAAATACCGATGACATCCACCCAGTCACCCTTTTTGAAAATATCGACTTTAATGGATTGCCCTACCGCCACGTCTCCGTCCTTTTGAAACTCTCTGAGTACACGGGTAGCTGGAGCCTCCGTCTTCTTCAAATGACCCAGCTCGGCTTTGGACAACTTGCGCTCTTT
>JANOJM010000104.1:0-2553 GCA_031418735.1 Nitrospiraceae bacterium
AACCTTCATCTGATCGGACACATCGGCAAACATCGCCATGCTCCCCTTGGAGAGCACCATCACGCTGCTGGCGCCGGCCCGCTTGTGGCGCCAGCTATCTTTCCCTTCCGTATCGAGATCAAACCCGTGTCCGGCATGCTTGACGGTCGCGACCTTGTAGCCGGCCCGGACCAACTCAGGAATCACGCGCTCAATCAGCGTGGTTTTTCCGCTGTTCGAGCGACCGACAAAGCAGAGAATAGGTACGGCCATTGATGGAGATGGTCAATGGTCAATGGTCAATGGCGGACAAAAATGATTCCTGCCATCGACTAGTGACTGATGACCATTGACCTCCCTTCTCTATGAGCAACAAGACAGGCGGTGAGGATCGGTGTGATGATGTTTGGAATGGCTGGCCCAGGCTTCTCCGCTCAACAGTTGAACCGAGACCAGATCGCCCTGGTTCACTCGTTCAACTTCGACCGGAATATCGATCAAACAATTGGCCTTCACCATTGACGTCAATATCCCGGACCCTTGCGCGCCGGTCGTGCGAACCTTGAAGACCCCTTCTTCTCTTGTGAGCACACCGCGTAGAAAGTGGCGACGATCCGTCCGTTTGGAAAACTTCTCCTGGAAAATCGCCTGCACGACCGGACGGCCATAGCTCCGGTGGCCGCTCATTTTGAGCATGGCCGGCCGCACCAACTGTTCGAACGTCACCATAGATGAAACGGGATTGCCTGGCAAACCGAAGGCCAGCTTACCCTGAATCTTGCCGAATGCGAGTGGCTGCCCGGGCCTGATCGCCAGCTTCCAGAAATTCATTTCTGCGCCCAGTTCGTGGAAGACCGCCTTCGTGAAATCGTAGTCACCCATCGACACACCGCCGGACAGCACAGGATATCCGCCGTCAGTCCATGCGAAATCTTTTCTTTCAGGGCAGCTGGAGTGTCCTTCGCAATCCCCAGCAACAGGGGAATGCCACCCGCCTCCTGCACCGCTGCCGCAATCCCATAGCTATTGGAATTGATGATTTTCTCATCGCTGAACCGCTCGTCCAAGTCCGCCAGTTCATCGCCGGTCGAAAGGATCGCGACACGGGGGCGCTGATAGGCAAAGATGAACGACTTGGCAAGGATCGCCAACATCCCCGCTTCACCAGGCCGAATCTGGGTCCCCTTTGCGATGATACACTCGCCCTTCTTCACATCTTCGCCTTGAGGCCTAATGTTGGCGCCTTGCTGTTCCGGCTTAAAGACGCGAACGGAATCAGGTGTATGCTCAGTGTCTTCAACCTTCAACACTGTGTCCGCACCCTTCGGAAGCGGAGCCCCGGTCATGATGCGAATTGCCTGTCCCGCGCCGACGGATTTCGAAGGCATCTTGCCTGCAGCCACCTCTTCGATCACTGTGAGCGTGACCGTTTTCTGAATGGCATGTTTCTGTTTAATATCCTCCCACCGCACCGCAAACCCATCCATCGCACTATTGTTCCAGGGCGGATTGTCCCGTTCCGCCACAATGTCCTCTCCGAGGACGCGGCCAAGGGCATCGAGGATAGAAATCTTCTCCAGGCCCAGCATCGGCGTGGACTCCAATACGATCCGTTGTGCCTCTTCCAGCTGCGTAAGCCCCTCTGCCGCGTCTATAGCTTTCACCGGCTCTCCTTCATCAATGCGCCTGCGGAGACGCGATCTTCACGAGAGACCCGCGCTTCTTGCAGAACGCTTCGACCTTATTCGCAATCTCGTGATAACACTCAGCCGTTGGCGAGTCGGAATTGAACATGGCAAAGGGCTCACCGGCATCGGACTGGATCACGACATCGGGGTCAAGCGGGATGCGTCCAAGGAAGGGTACACCCATGTCAATTGCAGCGGCTTCCCCGCCGCCCTTACGGAAGACCTCGATGTGGTTGTGGCAATGGGGGCATTCCAACCCGCTCATGTTCTCGATGATCCCGATGATCGGGACTTCGCTGTCCTTGCAGAACGTCACCGACTTGCGAGAATCCAGCAAGGCCACTTCCTGCGGCGTCGTCACGATGACCGCACCGCTGACATTCCCGAGCAAATCGATGGTCGTCACCGATTCGTTGCCGGTTCCGGGAGGCAAATCGACAAATAAAAAATTCAGATCCTGCCACTCGACCCCGCCCAAGAGTTGATTGATGAACTCATACTTGTACGCATCGCGCCAGATGATCGGATCATCAGAATTCTGCAACAGAAATGACATCGAGGCGATCTTGAGGTTGTACGCCTGAAACGGGATGATTCCCCCTGAGCTGCTGATCTTGAGTTTCTGCCCTTCGGCCCCCACCATCTTTGGAATGTTCGGGCCATGGATATCCATGTCGCAAATGCCGACATGCCACCCTTTAAGCGCGAGACTCACAGCGAGGTTCGTCGTGCAGGTACTCTTCCCAACTCCACCCTTATTGCTCATAATGAGCACTTTGTATTCGATCCGCTCCATCCGTTTAGCCACCAGCCAACGACTGTGCCCTTCCTTGTCCTTCTGGCAGGTTTCGTTCTCATCGCAGATCGCGCAGGCCCACATGTAGAC
>JANOJM010000105.1:0-1984 GCA_031418735.1 Nitrospiraceae bacterium
AATGGTCAGCACAGCCGTCACCTTGCGGTTACCCGTGACCAGGTATTTGCCGGGAGGGAGCGGAACGGTCGGCTGCTCCATGATCAAGCCGTGTTCCTCCAGCCACCAGTCCCTGTCGTCGAATTGCCAGCGCGCCGGGGCAACGCCACCGGCCTCCTTCAACCGTTGATAGCGGTTCAGCTCGACGCCCCGAGGACCAGGGTCCAGCGGCCACAGACCCCACGATTGCGCGCCGCTCCCGGAGGTCGCACTTGGATCGCCCAACGCCGCGATGAACTGCGTCGAGATGCGCGGGAACTTCGTCTGCCCTCCACCTGCGGCGTGAACCGGCTGAGCCACAGCGGCGATCGTCACCAGCAACAGCGTCGCCAGGCATGCGCAACGAATGAGGCGCGACATGCTCCTCGTGAGCGCCAACACGGCACCTCCCGGCACTACACGTTTCGGTCCTGTCATTTTACGTTTTACCTTTCACGTCTCACGATTAACGCCGCTCATAAAACAGCTCCAGTGCGGCGGCGAAGCCCTTCATCCGCCCTTTGCGGAATACATCCTCAAGCTGTCCCCATAGCGATTTGACCCCTCCCTTATCGTCTCGTTTGACCACGCCTTGGGACAGCAGCATCTCCGTCGCCACATCGAGGAGCCGCTGTTTGCGCCCCTCCATCTCAGCCGTGACCAGCTCCGCCATGACCTCCGATGCTCGCTCTTTGATGATATCTTCCTTAAACGTATCGTATCCTTGATCTGCCACGGTTCGCTCACGGATCACGGCGAGTTCGGCTTTAATCCGCTTTACATCTTTCATCAAGACCGCGAACACTTCCTTTCGCCCTTCATCGAAGAGCTTCTGCTCCATCTCGTCAAGGATGACGGCTGGGTCAGCCGCTTCATCCCGCTCAATTTCATCTCCCCACGTGAGTCGGTCATAGCTCCGACGTTTCTCCGGATCGCCGACAACTTCGTAGGCTTCATTGATCTCACGGATCTTGACCTCGGCCTGAGCGCTATCAGGATTGCGATCAGGATGGTGCTGAAAGACCAGCTTCCGGTAGGCCTTCTTGATCGCGTCGTCGGACGCGTCTCGCGAAACCCCCAGCACCCGATAGAAGTCGATTCGTGCCATGGCGGGCGACTATAGCATGGGGCTTCACAGGTTGGCAGGATTGGTGGTGCTACTTTTTGAATTGAGGATCAGGGCAAACCCCCTGCGGAATAAACATTCTGCATCAGATTTAAACGTACCAGTCCTTGACATCCCGGCAAAGCGGCTTATGTTAGCACCATGACTAACACACCATCACCCAAAGCCCTGACCTACGACGAGAAGAAAGCCGCCGATGCGGCCTTTGCAGGCCGTCCGTTTAATGAGGCATGGTCCGCATCAGCCCGAGCGATCTACGACGGTATCGCCAAGGCCTTGCCTCCCAGAGACCTAGCGGTTCCCGCTCCTTCAGATGTCGAAGAGTTAATAGAAGCGCCTCTCGCGCTAGAGCCAGCCGGCGGGCAAGAGTTGCTGGACGACACGGTAGCGCGCCAAGCCGTACTCGACCGGGAAGCAGCGATTCAGGCCGGAATCTTGATCGACGTGACACCCACTGCCCTGCAACTCGGCATTACATTCCCTGTCACGATCACGCGACCGCTCTGGGAAGCGGGAATCGTCACGAACCAAGCGCTCCCGGAAAAGGATCAAACCAGCAGGTTGCGCGACATTCTGATGGCCTTTCGTCTTCGCCTGGCCAGTCTGACAACGGTGTCACCGCTGCTCGACTTTCCGGTTCTACTGGCCTTGCCACCGAGCCAGGTGCCACAGCCGGTGCCGTTATTTGCCCTCATTCAGGCAGACCCCACGCACCAGGCGAACGTGACGCTCTTGCTGCCGAATGAAGTGTCGCTGTCCATCAACTCACTGAATTAGGCAGGATGCTGAAAAAGTCCGCCAGCTTTGTTCTCGCCTCGAAAGCATCCTCAACGTAGCCCT
>JANOJM010000106.1:0-3284 GCA_031418735.1 Nitrospiraceae bacterium
ATGGCTGAGAGCCCTGTCCCTTGCGCGAGGCCTCGGCTGATTTCCTCGCGCTCAGTGGATGTCAGCCGCCGATATAGTGTTGTGGTCTGCATACGGATACATAGCACTCATATCCGTTGCGTTAAATGTCTGACTCCAAGCTAGAATACATTGAGGATTTTTTCTGGCCGAGAACGACGCAGATGGCCGCGGATCGTTCGCCGCAGTAGAACGGTCAATGTCGGACAGGCTCCTGAAACCGCTGATTTGCTGTACAGCTCGCCAGGATTTGCTACTCTTTCTCGATCGAGGCTGATGTCGAGGTCAAGGTTGAGCAAAGATCAGACTTTCTTTATCTCAACCTTAGCCTGAGCCTTAACCTTCCTTCAGCATCCCGCTTAGGAGCCCCACAATGCCACGCCACCTTGCCACTGCTTGTACATTGATTGCCACTCTGCTTTATGGAATCCCCGTCTCAGTCACGGCGGACACGGTCATCGAACTCCCGGTCCTGGCGGCTATTCGTCAAAATAATCTCGGCGTGTTTGAAGTTCTGATGATGTGGTGGGACAAGAAGCCGGAACCGAATCCCGTTCAACTACAATGGCTCCTCGCCGGCGTTCGGTTAGGGGACGATCATCTTGGCGCCATGTCTCAGGCCTTTGCCTATGCGGTTGAACGCACACCCTCGATCCAGCATAGCGGAACCGTCTCTGTGCAAGGAGTAGCGTATCGACCCGTCAGCAGCGATGGACCAAGTGCCGGTGCCGCCATGGCCGTAGGATTCATCGCCCTCTTCAAGGGAGAGCCTATTCAGCGGGGTATCGCCCTGACCGGAACCGTTGAACCGGGAGGACAGATCGGCCCAGTGGGCAGTATCCCCGTTAAGATTCGCGCCGCCGCACGAGAAGGTTATCGCACGATACTAGTTCCACGCGGGCAGATCCATGACTCGGGGTGGAACCTGACCGAATTGGGGTTTCAGCTCAATGTGACGGTGAAGGAAGTCGATACGATCGATGAGGCGTACCAACTGATGACGGGTCAAAGGATATAGCAAAAAGGTTCATTTGGTTTATTTCGTTTATCTGGTTCGTGTCGTTCAACCAAACAAACTAAACAAATAACGGTCTTCCTACGCTGCCACTCCCGTCGCTCCCTGCAAGATCGCGTCATACTCCGCTTGCGTCAGCCGGTGCATGCCTAGTTTCAATCGCCGAGTAAGTTCGGCCTGATCGGCAATCTGCAATACGTTCAGCAACAGCGCCTGACTCATAGCGGACGAACAGGCCAACCGGCGCACCCCGCCGATTTGCACAAAGCCAAATCGGGCCTCTGTTCGCAACTCGTCACTGAGGAACGCGTCCAGCGAGGAAAAGTCCAATACCGGTAACATGATTTGAAACTCAGCACAGAGCCCGGTCTTCAGCACATACAGAAGCCCACGGGACTCAGCATCGAGATATGTTTGCAGATTCGTCCGGATCAGCCCGGTGCAGAGTCCCCAGAGTCCATGCCTGAGTTGCAACTCGGCGCTTTCTTCCGAGGTGCGTTCACGCAAGGCTCCGGCCACGAACAAAAAATGACTCATTACAGGAACCAGGCGAGGGGTGAGGGGTACGAGACGAGCAGTAGAAGCCTTCGTGAATGATACGGGTTACGCAGAAGGAACATACACATTGGAAACGAACGCCATGGTCCTAGGATAACCTCACAGCGTCATCTGCCGGACGACTCAGTCGAGTCGTCCAGAGCCGGCATCCCATGCAGGTCTCAGTGCGTGGGGTAATCGTCTGTGTCGTCTAGCAGGCCTTCTCGTTTTTCAGGAAAGTCGGTGTCTTCATCTTCCCCGTCCAGGGTCAGCTCTTCCTCCACATCTTCATCTGCCTCAACGGCGATATCCGCATCATCTTCGATCAACTCTTCGTCAAGATCAGCCTCTTTCAACATCGGCTGCGATGACAAGGATTTCTGGGGCCCCTCATCCATGAATGGCTTCACGATTTTTTTGTCGGGGGCTGGAGCCGTCGTCACCACCGGTTTCTTCTGAGCCGCCTTGGGTGCTGCGGCAGGGCGCTGTTTGGCAACCTGTTGAGTCGTTTTCTTGGCAGTTTTCTTGGCAGCTTTCTTTGCAGCCGGCTTCTTGGCGACCTTCTTGGCGGCTTTCCTTGTCGCTGGTTTCTTGGCCGCCTTCTTCGCCGCGGGTTTGGCTTTGGCTTTAGCTTTCACCTTAGCCTTCATAGGGGTCTTCTTCGCCGGCTTCTTCTTGTTCTTTGCCATCGATTTTCTCCTCTCTCATCCGTTGGATGTTGATGCCGCCTCCAATTAGCATAACCTTTAGGATCTTGCAACTCACACCTCAATATGATGCTCAAAAAGAGAGGCGGGGTGGCTGGGATGATCCCTTTGCGGCCTTGCTGACAGTCTTTTTGAGCATCCTGCATTGTAGGTCTAGCATGTTGACTCCTAGCGGATGGGAGAATCCTACAAACAGACCACGGCGTCAAGGGGAAGAATCAAGAATCTTCCAAAATTGACAGTACTTTGCTCATTGATCGACATGGTAAAATCGAAGGGACATACGAGATTGACCATGAGACTACGGATTATCATCGCCGTTTTATCGCTGGGACTCTTCACTGCCTGGCCCACCACCGCAACGCCGCCTTACACCGCCATCATCATCGATAGCGGATCACCCTATTTCGTCCCAAAATCAGCCATCGTCCCCAGCGGAGCCCCCATCAGATGGGACAACCCCACAGCCACCGAACACACAATCACCCATCTGGGCTGCTTAGAAGACGGGAACGTCTGCGCATTCGACTCCGGAATTGTCCGGCCAAACGGCAGCTTTACACTTCAAGGGTTGGCTCCCGGTCGCTACCCCTACCTCTGCCGCCTCCATCCCATCATGCACGGAATCATCAACGTAACCGACACATTCGCCCCCTCCCAACTATAAAACTCGCTGCTCGTCTATCTGGTCTATCCAGTCTCTCTGGTCTATCCCGTCTATCTCGTAGTGACCAGACAGACCAGATAGACCGAATAGACCGGATAGACTGGGCGACAACGAGACAGACCAAAGTTTCTTGCGGGTCTTGCGAGAATCCCAGTCTGCCGTGTAGGCTGCGGCCCTTAAACTGGCTGCCGATTATGAAACCAGCTGTCGCCGCTCACGAACCGCTCAACCTCACCGGAGAGACGCTCAGCCTCCTGGCCTGGCACATCCCAGATCTTGTCGCCTATCAGCACAACGAAGACGAATGGTGGTTTGCCCCCCTCGATGACAACCTGCCGAT
>JANOJM010000107.1:0-6762 GCA_031418735.1 Nitrospiraceae bacterium
GATCTTGTCGCCTATCAGCACAACGAAGACGAATGGTGGTTTGCCCCCCTCGATGACAACCTGCCGATTATTCGACTGAATCGAACAGGCCTGGAAATGTTACAGGCCATGAACGGCCACACTACAGTCGGGGCGCTGGTAGAGAAGTACGGACAGAAGATCTGCGGACCGGATGGACAACCGGGCCAATGGCACTTGGAACATTGGATCCTACCCACGTTCTCCCTCTGTTACTTCGGCACAGAGCCCCCGGGCGGCCACCGTCATAAGGCCAAGTGGGATCTACTCCTCCAGCAGATTCGGGAAGGCTGGTCAGGACAGGACGGGTTCGAGGGGGAAGAACACCTAGAAGACTTTCATCACCACGAACTGACCGACAGCGGCGAAGACGACGGCCATTTCGACCTGATCGAAACCACTGTCTCGCATCTCTTCCGGGAGCCAAACGACACACTCAACGGCCTGACCTATGGCCGGCTACTCTTGAAGCAATTGCGGAAGCTGGGCTGGTTCACACCCAAACCCCGCGTCATCGTCGAAGTGGGCGGCGGACTCGGATACCTCGCCCGTGAGATGGGCAAGGAACTCCTACCGTTTGAAAAACAGACCATCCGATACATCTCCCTCGATATCACCGAGCCCTTCATCAGGCTACAAGTGACCCGCGCCAAGGCCGGGGGCTGGGGTGGTATCGGCACTCGCGCCAACGGCGAATGGCTCCCCTTCAAAGACCACTCTGTGGACCTCGTCATCGACAACGAAAATATGGCCGACATGACGCCGGTGAAGTTGACCAAGCAGGAACTCCTCGATGGAATAGGTGCTACGCCACAGCATCAGGAAGCGTTGGATTGGATCAGACGTGTGCGGCTGCCGGTAGGCCGGAACCTGCCTGAGGATGTAATCTTCAACCTTGGCCCCTTTCGATTCGTGGCAGAACTATGGCGGGTGCTGAAACCGGGCGGGAGAGCCTTTCTCACTGAGTTCGGAATCGAAGAAGGCTGGCCGGCGCCGGTCAAGCTGCCAGGCCACACGGAATACGAGGTCCAGTACAGCCATCTACGCCAGGCCACCCACTGGCTAGGCTTTCAAGAGCGCTATCTCACGCTACCCCAGTTCCTCTCCATTAAACCAGACAGCAAAGTGCTCTGCACCGGCGCGGCCTATACCATTCAGCGGTTCTGCCAGGCCATGAACAAGCCGTTCATCGTGCGAGCCTACCAGGAGAAAGAGTTGGAGTATGCCCTGGGCGACATGCTCCCGAAACTCCACGGCTGCCATTATCACGACGTGGCAGACCCTGCCTGGTTCGGTCTCCTCGACTTCAAAGTCTTGTTACTTGAAAAGCCTGGTGGGGCTCCCAAAACCAGCTTTTCGGAGAACAAAGGCTATCGGTGGTACTCACAGAAGTGAGGGGCACAGGGATGAAGGGGTAAAGGGATACAGGTGGTAAGGGGTACCGTGCGCTTGCGGAGCAGAAACCAGAAAAATCGAACGCCCTACGCGGCAAACTTATACCGACAAACATCCTGAATCATCGGACAAGGAGCCAACCCCCAAGAATCTAAGAACTACGGAGTCTTTGCGCAACGGAACCCGGTACCGAGGCCCCGGAACGATGGCAAATGGGTCTCCCGATCCGCAGAGCGTAGGTCAAGAATACCGCCGCTGCCCCAGGACCCGCCACGGACCACTTTGTGCGAACCCTTTCGCGGTCCTGACGGGTTCTGCGGCGGGCTGAGCTGGTAATATTCCTGGTCATACCAATCGCTGATCCACTCCCACACATTCCCGGCCATGTCGTAGACGCCATAGGGACTCTTGCCCTCTTCCAACGTTCCCACCGGCGCCAATGCCGAATGGTTGCTCCAGACCTCTTTCCCTGCGTTCGCGTGAAAACGTGTCGGGGGCTCATTCCCCCAGGGATAGGTCCGGCCATCCGTCCCCCGCGCCGCTTTTTCCCACTCCGCCTCAGTCGGCAGACGCTTGCCGGCCCATTTACAGTAGGCATCTGCTTCCGCCCAATCCACATTGGCGACCGGGCGAGTCTGGTTCACCGGTTTGTTCATAACAGTCCATTCCGGTGGGCTGTCATGGTGTGTGGCGTCCAAGAACTTGGCATAGCTCCCCACTGTGAGTTGATACTTATCCATGAAAAAGGCGCCTACATACACTTTGTGCACCGGTTGTTCGTCTGGATCTCCCGCCACACTCCCCATCGTGAACTCTCCCGCTGGCACCAGTACCATCGACCGGTCTAGAAGAGGAGCCGCCACCGTCATCCCGTTACTCTGTTTGTGCCTCTGCTCAATTTTCTCTCGCAACTGCCGGTAGCGGGCCTCTTGTTCATCGTCGAGACCCAACTTGTTCACAATGTCCAGGGTGTCTTCGGCCTGAGCGAGCATATCGGGCGAGACATTCGGCGCGTTGATGGCCTGCTTCTCTTCGTCCAACAAGCGCCAGATTTTGGCCTTACGAGCCCGTTGTTTGGCCAAATCGGCCACCGAAGATTTCGCATCCAGCTCCAGGGAGGTCTCGTAATGCTCCTCCGCACAGGCCCAGGCCTTCAACCCCCGACAGGCATCGCCGAGATAGAAATGCGCCATGGCATTGGCAGGGCTTTGTTGGAGGCCTGCTTCATAGGCCGTACGCGCCTCCTGATACTTTTGCTGTTTCAGAAAACCGTACCCGGTGGAAAATTTCTTGGCAGCCTCATCAACCGACTCCGCGGCCATCGTGTGGTGAACATCAAGCCCAATCAATGCGACGAACGCAAGAATTGCCCTCATAGACATCCTCATAATTCGACAGTGGAAACGACGAGACCCTTCCCAACTTTAAAGTCTGATGGATAGGAACTATATCCTTCTGGCATCAGAAACACAAACGCACAAGGGGAGTACGGGGGCAGGCAACCATCCTTCGTGCTCGCAGAGCGCGCAATAAAAACGTGCTCGCTCGATGCGCGCAGTGAAGGACGGATTGCCTGCCCCCTATGGAGAAGGTGAAAAGCCAGAGGGCCCTCGCCCGGGCTAATGGCACGTCTCGGCATGCCAGTGGGTGGGCGGGTGAGAAAGCTGCGCCCAGTGTGGGCACCCTGCGTAGGAGAGCACTAGGAAGAAGGACCGAGCTGAACGTTCGGTCAATGCATCAGATGGGAATGCTCAGCTCGGAAGAGTTGAATGTCCTCGTTCATTTCCCATTTACTTCTCACGAAGATCGAGTTTAGTTTTCCATTCCTCGACATAGCTCCAGTCCACGTGGAGTTCATCCTGGCGAGCTCGAATCTTTTCGAGATCTGCTTGATCTTGAAGGCGACCTGCCAGAGTCTTCAGCACAATCAAATCCTCTATCGCCAGAATCGGTACGTTGAGTTCAGCGAAGACAACCATTCGCCGACGGGAAAGTGCCGTCTTGAGATAATCCGAGTCCGCCAACAGGAGATCAACAACTACATCTTGACCGCCGCGAATACCCACCGTGCGCCAAATCGAAATTCCTTGGAACACCATGGGAGCTGGATGGACCACGGTCGAGTCGAACTGGGATGAGAGCAGGGATTGGATACCTTCACGGGTGGGCTGTTCAATGAGCATGAGCAGATCGATATCCGTAGTGGCCCGTGGCTCAACAAGCGCGCTGTAGGCCCACCCCCCGGCTAACGCATAGTGAAGACCGCGTCGATTGAAGTCAGCGATGAGTGTGGAAAACGCCTGAACTAGGAAGGACTCTGCTGCCATGCCTGCTCTTTCGCGCGCCGGATCTCGCGCATGACCTGGGTCATGGCATCGCCAACGAGGTTACCTTGCTCCACCACCGACCGACGCAAGGCCAGGCCGAGTTCTGTGAGTTCGATGGTGCGGCGCAAGTTATCTGCGATCCGCGCCTCTTCAACATTGTCGTCTGGTCGTCGCATTGTACAGCACTCTCTCAATAGCTATCTGAGCAAAGTGTACAAGACTCCCCGACCCGGAGCAACCTAGTCTGCATTATTCATGGCTGTTCGTGCGACACCGCAGAACCGTACGTATCCGATACGTACTTGTGCGGACGGTGCCGATCTAAGGAGCGAGCCTGCTGGCCGAAGGCTTGTCACATCAACAGATCAGTGCTTGTAGCAGAAGCATCTATGAATGAATAATGTGGGCTAAGCAGGAAGGCCGAGATGTTGCTCAATGGTACGGACCCGTTGCTCTAAACGTTCGACCCGTTCTTGAATTTGTCCATAAGAGAGTTGGATGAGGGCTCGTGTCTCTCTGAATTGCTCGTCAAGATGAACTCGATCGTCGGTATGACGCCGGTCGAGATGCATCCGGAACCCTTCGGCAACCAACTGGAGTTCGTGTCGAAGTCCTTCGGTCAGAACACCGATGTGACGTTTGGAATCGGCAATTTCAACTCGAAGGGTTTCAGTTGCAGCGCCGACGATCTGCTGAATTTGCGCGAGCGATTCCTGATCCATACTGTATCCCCCTACGAGGCCGCAAATTTTATGGCGTTAGCAGAAGGAAGTCAAACTGCACTTCCCTCTCCAAAATGGTCGCCCCTGCCAGGTTCGGCCTCCTCGACTTCAAAGTATTGTATTGTTACTCAAAAAAAAGAGACAGGGTAACCAGACCGCCCTTTGTACTCGCTCAACGCGCGGCCTAGGAATGATGCGAAGGAGCAGGCAAACCGTTCTTCTTGCTCGCAGAGCCCCCACGATAAAGCGGTGGTCGCTCGATGCGCGCAGTGAAGAACAATCTGCCTACTCCTTCTGGGAAAGTCGAGGAATCAAAATGCCCTCGTTGGACGCGCGCAGTGAATGGGCAGCCTGCTGAGGAGGGAATAGGAAGAATGATCGAACTGACCGCTCGGCCAATGCACCAGGTGGGATTGCTCAGCTCTGAAAAGTAAAATGTCCCTGTTTATCTTCCCCCAGACCCCATTTCCTTTACGCCCGATGAGCCCGTTTACGGGCAATCCACACCATGCCAGCCAGACCAGTACCCAGCAGGAAGAGCGTCGAAGGCTCGGGGACTTGACCTCCAGGACTTGTTGAACCAAAGGTAATGTTATCAAACCCAATCTGGTTCGCGGTCCCACCAAAGTCGATAGATTTTGCGGTACCGGCAAAGGCAACGCCAATGGGGAAGAAGGGGCTAAATTGTCCGGTTGGATCGGGCGCCCCATTGAAGGGAGTCGTGGGTAAGTCCAGGTGTGCCAGCAGGCTCCCTGTCTTGTCCACACCGCCGTACACGTCGATGCCGCCGGGATTGTTAATGGCCGAGTAAAAGAATGAGAAGCCCGTGTCAAATCCTGCCGCGAAATTCAAAACTGCAGAATTTGATAGGAAGAACAGGATTGTACTGGGCGATGGCTCACCGCCGAAATTCCCACCGCCACCTGCATCCGAATCAATGATGGCCAGAGCATCAGCGGAAAATGATGCACCGAAGTTCGCTCCTGGCCCACTGCCATTACCCCCGGTACCGCCGTTATAGAACTCCTGTACAGCTTCAAAGTCTTGTAGCCCTTCAAAGTCCAGCACGATCACCGCTGCACCTGCCGATCCCACCCAAATGAAGGATAAGACTCCAAAGGTTACTGCCAGACCAGAGACTAGTTTTTTTATTCTACGCATTGAGATGCTCCTCTCATGAAATTATTCCAGACATAGCCATGGAGAATTTCCGACAAAGTATCCTTCTGGCAAGAGTCATCATCTCCTTGCCCCTAGACTGCTATCATCCTAAAAACGGCAATTGAGTCCCTTTGAAAAGCTATTCTTTAACTTTTCTATTAACTTCAGACACGTGCCTCGAATAAAGCACACAGCGTGCCATTTTCGATGATCGCGCAAATCGTTGATATATATATATATATATATTGCGAGCGGTCAGAGGCGTTGGAAAACTACTTTACAGTAGAAACGGCGTGCTATCTCTTCTCAAACGTCACAACGTTAATATATCAACCGCTTATACAAGTTCATGCCTGTAAAGTTTTCTGACAATGACCGTATCGTGTAAAAATACTGTCGGAGAAGCGGGGGCAGGATCTTACCATCCAACATTTCGTTGCGCGTGGCGGGGAGCGGCTGAGAGCCTTCTCATTCATCATATTCGCATAGCCAGATCGATCAGCACTCCCTCTCGCAAGCCAAAATCGCTCACCAGGACGTTCGATAACCCCAGCGTCTCCATTACGGTCCGGATGATGATCGCGCCGGCGGCTATGACTTCTTCACGGCCTTTTTCTAGGCCTGGCAGACCGGCTCGGTCGGCTTTCTTGCGGCTCAAGAGCGTTAGTTCAATTTCCTGAATCACGGTCAACTGCAACTGATAGTTGTGGATTCTTGCTGGTTCGTAGGTGGGAAGTTTCTGGGCCATGGCTGCTAGGCTGGTGACGGTTCCTGCTGTACCGACGAAGGTTGCTGTCTGGTAGTTGCCCATGCCGGCGACTGCCGCTTTCGTTTCTTTGGCAACCCACTCGCGTGCCTGCCGGATCTCCGGCTCGGTCAGAGGGTCGTGGTGTAAGA
Source organism: Nitrospiraceae bacterium (assembly GCA_031418735.1). Taxonomy (GTDB): domain Bacteria; phylum Nitrospirota; class Nitrospiria; order Nitrospirales; family Nitrospiraceae; genus Palsa-1315. Next base: position 6,521 of record JANOJM010000107.1, read on the forward strand.
GGCGCTCGCAGAGCCTGACGACGCCGATATCGATCGAACGCACAGTTGGCTTCTGACCTGGCCGATCCAGGATGAACTCGGTGCTGCCGCCGCCGATGTCTAGGGCTAGCACGTCGGTCACGCCATGGGGCAAGCCGGAGCGAATACCCAGCATGGTTCGCCTGGCTTCTTCGTCTCCTGAGATCAGCTCGACCTCGAAGCCCGCTTCGCGTTTCACGCGATCGAGAAACTTGTCACGGTTC
>JANOJM010000108.1:0-3985 GCA_031418735.1 Nitrospiraceae bacterium
GTGATCTTTTCTTCGGAGATCACTTGCTCTTGCATGGTATCCATTACCTTAAGATCGACCCGTCGAAAATGCTCTACCTCGTCGAGATTCGCATTGAAGGCGGCGTCGGTCTTGCCTATGAGATTCTCCACCGTCGTCCCATATACATCTGCGACAGCCTTGTTCGCCAGCGTAAACCGCCCCTCCCGGTCTTTCACAAAGACTAAATTTGGATTGATGTCGATGACTTGTCGAAGGAAGGCTTCCGATCGTTGAATCTGTTTTTCCGCATGCTTGCGCTCCGTGATGTCCTGGATAGTTCCCAAACGTCTGATGGGGATTTTTTGACCGTCGTATTCGATCTCCTCAAGCCCATGAACCCAGCGTTCCTCTCCGTCATTGATACGGACAATTCGGCATTGATAATCGATGCGTGTTTTCTCCGACTCCTCAAGCGAGCGGTACTCGATACATTTCTCCCGTGAGTCGGGATGAAGCAAACCAACCCATCCTTCCAACGTGTGAAGAGATGTTTCATCGACACCGAAAATCTTATACAGCTCCGGCGATACCTTCCATGTTCCGGTAGCCAAATCAATGACATAACTGCCAAGACCAACCCCTTGTCGAGGCTCGCGCGACACAGGTTCATTCTCCTGCGACAACTCCTGCGCCTTGACAGTCTTGGCCTCGCCAGGCATTTGAAAAGCTTTTTGTATTTCCATAATTGACGCCTCTTCCGGCAAATCGTTTTTAGGCATCACGCGCCTCCGACTACGGAGCGCCCGCCGTGAAGATAGCCATGACACGGCCCTCTCCCAGGTCTAACACGAGTTGCGGTCGCAACAAAATACCCGACTGCACTTCAAAGTGAGCCAGCAGATCCAAAGGGATGCGTTCACGTGTCGCACCGATCACTGAAAGATACGCCATTCTCTTAGGGGGAAATAACCCCTACTTTCGGGGGGGACAAATGGAACCATTTCCCACAGCTACCCCCCATTTCTCATGTAGGTTCGTGGCGAAATAGTCAACTGGGCTCGACAGGCTACAATCTCACCACTTTTTCTTCTTCCATTCTTGGCTCGCCCCTCTTACGATACGGCCTATAGACTGAGGAGATCCGCAGCATGTCAGGCTTGTCGCTCGATCAGCTGGAACAACTTGTCCAGGGCCATCACTGGGATCCCCTTGCGATTCTCGGCGCCCATCCAATGGCCCATGGCAACTCCCCTACCGTTTCGATTCGGTGCTTCCTGCCGGAAGCCAACGATGTTGCGCTACTACTCAGTGGGGAAAGTCCGCAGCCCATTCCCATGAGGCGCATCCATAAAGATGGACTGTTCGAAGCGACCGTGCCGGGGCCGCTGGGATCCAGCCCTTACCGTCTCTGCGTAACCGACTATGCAGGGCTGGTATCCGAGCGGCATGATCCCTATGCATTCGCCCCTCTTCTCACCGACTTCGAATTGCATCTTTTCGCCGAAGGAACCTTCTTCAAAGCTTACGAGACGATGGGCGCCCATCTCCGGACAGTGGCAGGTGTCGCCGGGGTCCATTTTGTCGTCTGGGCGCCGAACGCCGCGAGAGTGAGTGTCGTAGGTGACTTCAACCAGTGGGACGGCCGCCGCCATCCCATGACAAATCGTGGAGCAACCGGCCTCTGGGAACTCTTCATTCCTGAACTTATATGCGGCACGCTCTATAAATATGAGGTCCGGTCGCGCCATCATGACGCGCCGCTCTTGAAAGCCGATCCTTATGCATTCGCATCCGAGCTACGCCCCAAAACCGCCTCGATCGTTCACACAGACATTTCCTATTCTTGGAAGGACCAGTCCTGGATGACGGCGAGGGCACAGCAAAACCCACTTGCCCAGCCCCTCTCGATTTACGAGGTCCATCTTGGATCCTGGATGCGTGTCCCTGAGGAAGGAAATCGTTGGCTGACCTACTCAGAGCTTGCCATAAAGCTCATCTCTTACGTGAAGAATATGTCCTATACCCACGTCGAACTGCTTCCAGTTACCGAGCATCCATTCGATGGATCTTGGGGCTATCAAACCACCGGTTATTTTGCAGTCACTGGAAGGTACGGGTCTCCGGCAGACTTCATGGCCTTTGTGGATACGGCACATCAAGCTGGAATCGGCGTGCTGATGGACTGGGCCCCCGCCCACTTTCCAGACGATCCGCACGGACTCGCCCAATTCGACGGCACGCATCTCTACGACCATGCCGACCCCCGGCTCGGCTACCATCCGGACTGGCACAGCCGCATTTTCAATTACGATCGCCTTGAGGTCCGGAACTTCCTGCTGAACAGCGCGCTCTTTTGGCTGGATCGCTACCATATCGACGGCTTGCGTGTGGATGCCGTCGCCTCGATGCTCTATCTCGATTACGGACGGAAAGAGGGGGAATGGATTCCCAATCAATTCGGCGGACACGAAAACATCGGCGCCGTCACGCTGCTGAAAGACTTGAACGTCCTGGTCCACCGTGACTTCCCTGGGGCGATAACCATCGCCGAAGAGTCCACGTCTTGGTCCGGTGTCTCACGCCCCACCTATGCCGGAGGGCTGGGCTTCACGTTCAAATGGAACATGGGCTGGATGCACGACATACTGGAATATTTTCGCCAAGATCCTGTCCACCGTCGCTTTCACCAGAATAAAATTACATTTGGCCTTCTCTATGCGTTCAATGAAAACTTCGTGCTCGTGCTCTCGCACGATGAAGTGGTCCACGGAAAACAGTCGCTGCTCGATAAGATGCCAGGCGATGACTGGCAACGCTTTGCCAACCTCCGAACCCTGTATGCCTTCATGTATGGACATCCCGGCAAGAAAATGCTGTTCATGGGTGGAGAGTTCGGACAATGGAGCGAGTGGAACCACGACACCAGCCTGGAATGGCATCTCTGCAATTTCGATCGGCACGCGGGGCTTCAACGGCTCGCACGAGACTTGAACAGGCTCTACAGCCAAGAGCCGGCGCTGCACGAACTCGATCACGACTGGACCGGTTTCCAATGGGTCGATTTTTGCGATGCAACCCACTCCGTGATCGCATTCCTGCGGAAGGCCAAGGATCAGAATAATCAGATATTGTGTTTGTGTAACTTTACCCCTGTCGCCCGCTACAACTATCGGGTCGGCGTGCCTACCGAAGGCCACTATTGCGAACTGTTGAACAGCGATGCCTCAACCTACGGGGGAAGCAACGTAGGCAATTTGGGGGGGCTCCGTACAAGCGCCCTCCCCTCTCATGGCATGCCCCATTCGCTCGCACTTACACTCCCGCCTTTGTCGGTGGTGTTCCTCAAGCGGATCTGATTCCGCAGGATGCTGAAAAAGCCTCTGTTCTCACCCACCCAGCCCAGGTGCGCCGAGACGCACCTTTCACCAAGCGGCGTTCTCGCATCGTTCAGACTCTCAACGTACCGCGACCGGGAAAAGAGCTGTTCAGACAGCTCGGGGTTGGGTGGGTGGGAATGCTACGCCTCGGATCTTCACTCGCTGCGGCCTTGCTGACGGCATTTTTGAGCATCCTGCAAGAGGGTTCTTACGCTGGACGCACGTGCTGACCATCGAAGCTGACGACAGCCTCAATAAATTATATGGAGATGCTGGAAGGGAATTACCAGGTCCTGAAAGGACCGCAATCGAGATGGATGAATTTCTTGCGCGGATAAACCCCGACTCCACCATACTGCAGCTTCAATGCCGCATATCGAAGTTCGCGTATCTCGACACCGGGAACATAGAAATCGAGTGCCTGTCCCTCGATATGTAGGCTGTGCTGCGCGACTCGTCGGCTTCGCTTCACAAGCTGCGCATTGTACCCCGGAGACCGATAGCCGGAAATTACGTGGATATCTTCAGTGCTATAGACCGCTTTGTGCACGAGATTGACGTGCTCCAACATTCGCACATCGATGGCGGCGACTTCTCCTGTGTGATGGCAACGCAGAATGTGATTCACCTCGTCCAGCGCCGTCAGG
>JANOJM010000109.1:0-4566 GCA_031418735.1 Nitrospiraceae bacterium
GTATATCGAGTCGCCAAGAAACAGAAAGAAATCGAGGTGCTGGGCATGCATCGCATCGAAGATAGGGTATCCGGCAGCACCACGCCTGCAACGCCCCTGGCCGCCCAGATCGCCACTCCAGGCAAAGGTCACAGGCACATGACTCTGCACATCGGGGAGCGTCATGAACTGCCCCTGCGCCGCCATTCCTGCCTCAGTCGGTGTGCCTTCACGGCCCTTTGCGCCAGCGAACACATGCCATCGATATCGCGTGGCCGGTGTCAGCCCCTCAAGGGAAATCGCCAGGGTAAAGTCCGTTTCCTGGCCGGTTGTGAACAACGGCGTCCGTGCCACAGGAGCAACGCCTGTCCCAGGCTTCGATAGGCTGTCCCAGGCTGCCACCGTCGCCCACTCGATTTGCACCGTCATCGGTCCATCGGTCCGCAGCCAAAGCAGGGCCGACTGGCTCGTCACATCCCCTACTGCGATCCCTTGAGGTAGCAGATTTGCGGAAGCAGCAGCCTGGTCAGCAAAAGGACTCCCAGGAGGGAGCTCCTCTCGTGACGCAGACGCGCAGCTTGAAAGGGAAACAATGGCAGACAACAATAAGACGAAACGAGGAAACGGACTAATCATGACGAAGGACTTACCGGAACGGGAACAACAGGTCAAGGTTGATAATCAGCCCTTCCGTTCTGCATACTATGGCTCCTGATTCGGAGGCTAGAATGCACGACCTGACCTGTATGATCAAAGGCTGCCAAGCCAAAGTCTATGCTCCAGCCGGCACCCACAGTATTTGCCGAGCCCATTTCTTGAGCTATCTCACCTGGCGCCGCCGCAAAGGCCCCCAGATGTTTATGAAGTACGCCGGGATGACGATGGAAGAACGAGACCCCCTCGTCGCCGAATGGGCCAACACCATCCGCGTCGAAGAAGCCCCTACCGCCTCAGCGCCAAAAACCTGACTGGCAGTAACGCTCCCGGAAAGCCCCTATCACTCTTTCCTGCACTAACAAAAACTCCCACTCCTTTTGCCGCCCATATGAATCCATGTCAACACAATGTGACTGTCTCGTTAATCTGGAAAGTATGAGCGGTCTTCAGTATCAATTTCTGAATCAAGCCTAGCAACACTGCATAAGCGAGGTCGCTCTGCTCAAAATACTTGGCGATCTCACCGCTAGCCTCGTCCTCGTTCAACCATTCCCCCGGACGTACAATCGGTGCTGCCCCGTGCACAATTCGACTCCGAGTATCATGAAGCACTCGGTACCAGTTCTTATGGGTGCGAGGGATGCCGAGTACAGACTCTACTCGCCTTTTTACGACGCTGGCCGGGGCTCCCTGTCCCAACAATGCCTCTATAGCTTGAACGCAGAGCGGGATCACGTCTGGACCGTGTAACTGCTGAGACCCAACACAGAGGATTGTAAACAGAGCTCGGTGCCATGGTTCACGAGCAACATCTAGCCCCAGAGTGCCATTCCGCTCCAGCCACTCCCATGCTCCGGCCAATTCAATCCGTTGGAAAGGTGGCCACCCGCGCTTGAGCGCGGACTGATAGGCAAATCCAGGTTGCTCCGCAGACAAGTCTATCCACACTTCACGCTGCGTTCGTAACCCGATCCTCTTCTCAGGACTTCGTCTGGCCAGGAATGAGGCTCGATACAGATTACAGCTGCCTGGCACCGACAGATTCATGGCGAGATATAGATTCTGAAGGAAGCGCTCAATGACTGTGTTATCCAGTTTGGCGGGATCAGTACAGTGGAAGGTCAATACAACTTGGCTACCGCTAGGGGTGAGCTTTGCAGAAATACGAGACTTCCGTCGATCCTCATAAGGCTTTTCAACCCCTCTCTCCAACGTGGCTATACAATCCAGCAATTGCAAGGTGTCCGTAGCATCGACGGTGACCCCGTGGCATAGATGTTCGCGGTTTCTAAAAAGGCCTTGCGCTGCCTTCCATGCACTGATAAACGCCTGCACATCCGTCTTGCCATAACCGAGAGCAGCGTTCGCCAAATTCACCTTTACCCTGAAAGCCTTTACGCGACCCTTCAACCTAGTCTGCATAAACACCAAAATCGTATTACCTTCCCTTCACTACCCTACCAAAGCTATGCGCTGAATGGTTCCCCCACTGCGCCCATGAGCGGTCCTTCCCCCCACCCCTTAACCAATGGGCTGAGGCGGTTTCGTTCTCAACGTGCGCGCGTCGATCGAGGCCCTTCCGAGGGCGCGCGATCCGCGAGCACAGAGAACGAACCGCCTCAGCCCATCACCGCCGAACCATGATGATGTATCAGCAACCACTCATCCCCGATCCGCTCAAAAAGATTCGTGGCTAACACCTGCGCTTGCTGCGGTTCGTCTGATTGATGGGTGGTGATGTTCTCCACACAGACGACCCATGCCAAATCGCCTGCCACCTGCACCGTCACGTCAGTCAGCACGAACGTCATGGAAAAGGTATTGTTGAAGATCAGCACCCACGAGTCGCGGACCGCCGGCCAATCCGACCGCAACGACCAGCCGGGATGGATGCAGGTCACATATTCCTGGTGCGCCCAGACCCGATCCATCTCGTTGATGTCGAGATTGCCGAACGCGGCATAAAATGCATGATTCGCTTTGTTCACTTCTTCAATGCGTTGCTCCAGCATGCGCGGCTCCTTAGCTGAAATGGAGCCGCATCATACTGCAATCACAGAGACGAGGGCGAGAGGGGAATGGAGGATGAGAGAAGTAGAAAAATTCGATCTTGCAGGCTGCTCAAAAAGGCCGCCAGCAAGGCCGCAGCCGATGAAAGCACCGGAGGCGTAGCCTCTGGGCTACGTTGAGGATGCTTTCGAGGGGAGAACGCCGCTGACGGGATTTTTCAGCAGGCTGCTAAAGGCGGGAGGTTTGCCGGTCGACGACCCACACTCCAGCCAAGATCAGTGTAATGCCGAGGATTTCGCTCGTGCCCACTGATTCGTTTAACAACATTGCAGACAGGATGATGGCAGCCACAGGAGTCAGATTGCCGAAGACAGAAGCGCGCGAAGGTCCAATGCCCTTCACACCATAGAGCCACGCCTGTTGTGCGATAGCCGTGGCGAATAGGACCAGATACCCCAGCGCCATCCAGTCAGCCGGCGTCACGGATGCAAGTCCTGCATCCAGCATCTTGCGATCCATCCACAAGAGGGGAACTTGAAGGACGGTCGCGACAAGCAGTGTCGTCCAATTGACGGTGAGGGCCGAGTGGCGCTCCATGAGCTGCCGGCTGCCGATGCTATAGAGAGCCCAGCTCACGACGCCGAGAAAGACCAGCAGGCTGCCAAGCAGCGGCTGATCGCCTGCGGCCTGAAATCCCGCCACAGAGACCAACCCCACCCCTGCAAAGGACAAAAGACCACCGGCCCACACAGCGCGCAGTGGGACATCCTGAATCAACAGAGCCGAGAGCAGCGCGGTCACCACCGGGCTCGATCCGATGATCACCCCACCCACAGCCCCGCTCACATACTTGAGCCCCATCATAATGAACAGATGGTTGCCCAATACGCCGAGCCCGAGCAGTCCCAGCAGACACACATCCGCCTTGGTCAGCTTGGACAAGGTGCCTTCCTGCCACCACCAGGTGCTCAGGAGGATCGCCAACCCGCCGATGTCCCGCAGGACCGAGGCTTCAACAACTGAGAATCCACTCAGGGCCAGCTTCTGTGCCACGATCGACCCGCCCCAGAGCACAGCAGCAGCGATGATTGCGCCATAGGCCAGACGGTTTGCCTGAGGTGTCATATGCAGTGGCTACAGTCTTTATTGACGGGCATCGAGCAATTTGCGTTCATGGCTGTAACCTAACCCGCATAGTTTGAAAACGTACGGTTTGTTGCGTACACTACATGACAAGATACAAATCGGCGCGATCATAGCATGACGGTTCCCGAAGGAGACACTCTACTGTGAAAACCCTGAAAACTATGGACGATTTGACGACCAGACTCTTGGAGATCCAGCGCATTAACAGCGCGGCTTCGCTCCTCTCGTGGGATCAGGAAACTTATATGCCGGCCGGCGGGGGCGAGGCCCGCGCCGAACAGATTTCGACGCTCCAAGGCATCGCGCACCAGAAGCTCGTCTCGCCGGAGATTGAACGGCTGCTCGCCTCCTGGATCGATCCAGAGACCGGTGAGATACGTGACAGCCCTGGGGAGGCCTGGGACGAGCCCTCACGGTCGTTGCTTCGCGAAGTGTGGCGCGACTATAGCCGCGCGAAGAAACTGCCTTCCGATTTCGTCATCAAGCTCAGCCGGGAATGTTCGCTGGCGCAGCAAGTGTGGACCGAAGCAAAAGAAAATCAGGCCTTCACGCAATTTCTTCCGAATCTCCGCACGGTCCTGTCGCTCAAACGAGAAGAGGCCGAGTACCTCGGCTACCGAGACTCGCCATACGATGCCCTACTCGATGAATACGAACCAGGCTCTACCATCAAAGAATTACGTCCACTGTTCGCCCAGATCAAAGGACGCCTCGTCCCGCTGCTCAAAAGGATCCAACAGAGCCCGTTTCAGATCGACGATTCGATGTTATTTC
>JANOJM010000110.1:0-7549 GCA_031418735.1 Nitrospiraceae bacterium
TGGAGCAATTGGGATACGCGCGGGTGGGTGAAACTCGATGTTCTGGCACGTGCGCTGAATGTTGAAACTAAGTCGGGCAGTGGGGCGCAAGTGGCTGAGATGTGGGAGAAAGGACAGGGGCTGGAGTTGGCTCGGTACTGCCTACAAGATACCTATGTGACGTATGCCTGTTATTGCCGAATGAATTTTCGCCAGCCCCTATCGAGTGAAGTGGTGTTGCTGCAGCCGGAATTATTGAATGTCGGCTGAGGTAGGCTAGCGACTTTGTGTTGCTTGGGCCGCAGGCCTCTTTGGCGTTGGCCTGGAGTATACCTTCATCGACCTCATTGCCTTAATCTCTTCGTCGCGGTTGCGTAATTCTCGCTTCATCCATTCCGTTTCCTTGCGCAGCATACTGATTTCTGTTTCCTTCTTGATGAGCGCATCTCTTACTGTTTTTATTTCACTGAGCCTCTGAGCCGTCAATTCAGCGTCCCCAGACTCCTGGACCGTACTGTCGGAAACCGTCTGCGCTCTTGGCTGGGCAGTTGCCGTTATGGGGGCAGTTGGAAGGGCCGACGTAGCTTTTGCCATTGAGAAGGAAGCCGGCATCGGGGTCTTGGCCATTGCATGGTAGTCGATGACCAGCGTCATGGCGCCTGGTTCACCGTTGGAGGCATAGACCGGAGCTGGTTCGGTGTGTGCAGCCGACTCTGGCATCAAACCAATCGGCTCAGTACCTTTCTTAACGGTCAAGTGGATCGATTCCTTCATCACATAAAGACTGCCCGTGGTGGGTTCAGAGCCTGACCCTGCCGATGAGGATATGTGGAACCCAACAAGCTGTTCGGGTTTCGCTTTTGATAAGCCTTGTGTGAGCAGGGGAGAGAGAAACTCTACATCCTCATCGCTGAAAATTCTCATCGGCTTGCTGCCACCAGCGGACATTCTCGAAGATCCGGTCAGGTTGTCATTGACATATAACCCTTTCACGATCTTTGTAATGGTCTGTTGATCGATTACAGCCGGATGGTTGGCTTCAAACGACCAATCGGACACTTCTTCCAAGTAGACGCTGTTATTTGGATTCTGGGCGAGCTTCGTCCCACTGGCACAACCGCTGATGAGGAGGGCACAGGCCGCGATTCCGACGAGGCTCTGCATGACCGGATGCTGCACATTCGTTAATGAGAGATAGCTTTTCATCGCGACTCTCCTTCTTTCGGATTTGGTGTGTGTATTACCCGTGGCGAGAGCAAGTATCGTTGTCCTAGGCAATTACCAGATTCCCAGGCCCATCAGTGCCATGCTCAGTGCAATCCATCCGAAGAGTCCCAGCGCAATGATGGTTTCCAGGCTGAGGGTTATGCTTTTTTTGTCTTTTGCGCTGTGGTCTTGATTCTCGGTCATCTTCATCTCCAAGGAATGAGAGTAATGTGTTAGTGCCTCAGTTGCGTAGCAAAGACTATGCCTTTGACAGGATCAAGTGGATTGCCTGATCTACCCAGGTAATATCAGGCAATATCAGGAGAAGATTGGGAATAAGTGCGGAATGAGCTGCCTGGCGTGGAAGAGAGTAACAATAGGAGATAATGATTCTAGGCCTATGATAATACAGCACTAAATATTAACTCTCTGGTGAGTCGTTCATGGAGTCTGGACCCAAAAGATTCAGTTTCCCCTTCGGAACATCATGCAGTTTGAGACCGCACCTTATTTCCTAAGATCCTGAGGGACTGCTGGATTTCCCGAAAATGTTGTTCAGAAGTGTTCGCTTTTGGAGTCGATCCTACAGAAATGATTCCGGAGAGGTCTGGCGAGGCAACAACGATTCAGTTCGTGGTCGGACGTTCTGCATATAAGGTTGTGGACGAAGCGTCGTAGACCGAAAGGGAAACCATGTCTCCCGGTTGAGAGGATACGGCGCTCTTGTCCCAGATGATGGTGATATTGCCGTCCGTTTTTCCCATGCCTTGCGCGGCGGATCGCTTAGCGTTTCCTTCGACTAGGACGGGGACTATCGTCTTCAGATATTCCCGGTTGCGTTCGTAGGAAATGTTCCGTTGCAGGTCGAAGAGTCGCGTGACCCGTTCGGTTTTTACTGGCTCGGAAACATCGTCCGGAAACTTGCGCGCGGCGATCGTATTCTTTCGTTCAGAGTATTTGAAGATAAACGCTGAGTGAAATCGTACTTCTTCGACAAGCCGGTATGTCTCGGCAAAGTCCTCATCGATTTCCCCGCAGAAACCGCAAATGATATCGGTGCTGAGAACGATATCAGATCGCAGGTCGCGGATACGGCCGACCAAGTCGCGATATTCTTTATTGGTATAGGTGCGGTTCATCAAGCCGAGGAGGCGGTCGCTGCCGGATTGAAGCGGCAAATGAATTTGCTTGCAGATGTGGGGGTGAGAGACGACGGCTTCCAATAATGAAAGCGGAAAGTCTTTGGGATGAGGGGAGGTGAACCTCACACGTTGGATGCCAGGCACGTCCGCCACGGCCGTGATCAATCGTGCAAAATCCCAGTCGCCGAATCGGTAGGAATTGACGTTTTGTCCGAGGAGCGTGATCTGTTTGAATCCTTGCTCGGCGATCCGGTGGGCCTCTTGAACGATCCCTTCCGGATCGCGGGAACGCTCCCGACCCCGAGTGTAGGGGACTACACAGAAACTGCAGAAGTTGTCGCAGCCTCGCATGACGGCGATCCAGGCGTTTACCCCGTCGGTTCGGTCCGGTTCGACATCGTGATAGGTTTCATATTCCGAAAGGTCAACGGCGAGTCCCTTCTGATCCAATCCCTCTTCTTGCGAGCGTATGGCGTTGCGAATCAACATTGGTAACTGGCGATAGGCATCAGGTCCGGCAAGGACATCGACCAACGGTTGGATGTCCGTCAGCTCCTCTTTCAGGGTTTGCGCCATACAGCCCAAGACTCCCACGACCAGCGGACGTTGCCGCTTGAGTTTCTTCAGCTCAAATAAGTGTTTATAGACCTTATTGTGGGCATTTTCACGAATCGCGCAGGTGTTCATCAGGATCACGTCTGCGCACTCACGCTCATCGGTAAACACAAATCCGTCCTGTTTCATCAGGGAGCGAACGAGTTCCGAATCGTACTCGTTCATCTGACAGCCGAAGGTTTCAAGATGGACCTGAATCGCTGTGGATTTATCTTTCATAGAATCGGCATCTTTCGCACGGGATGATATTCCGTTGTGAGCTGACCCACCGCCCAACGATCCGATGCCCCAGTGATATGCACATCTTTCAGGTGATTGGTGAGGTCGATGTGTGAAGGAACTGCCACCTTCAGGAAGTTTGCCGTTACCCCCAACCGGTATCCGTCTATTTCTCCTGACTCGAAGAGGACTGGTACGGTAGATCCGATATACCGTTCTGCAAAGGCCAAGCGCTTAAGGCGGGATAACTGGGCGAGTATTTTTGCACGTTCCCGAGCGACTGCAATTGGCACCTGGTCGGGCAACTTTGTGGCAGCGGTGCCAGGCCGTTGCGAATAGGTAAAGACGTGGAAGTAGGAGAAGGGAAGCTCGCGCACGATCCGCAGGGTCTCTTCGAATGCTTTTTCGGTCTCTCCTGGAAACCCCACCATCAAATCGGTTCCCAGACCAAGATGAGAAATTTCCGTCACTGCTTGGCGGATCAGACGAGTAAACTCTCCCACGTCGTATGGGCGATTCATGGACGCTAAGATAGCGTCGTCTCCGCTTTGTAATGGAACATGGAGATAGGGACATAGTTTGGATGAGGAGGCCATCCGATCTAAGAGGTCGTTCGTGATCGTTGTCGGCTCAATAGATGAAATTCTGATTCGATCGAGTCCTTCAATCTCCTCCAGTTGTGCAATCAATCCGACCAGATCAAGCTCGCCATGGCGGTATTGCCCGACATTGACACCAGTCAGCACAATCTCTCTGTAGCCTCTTGCCACAAGGGCTTCGGCCTCTCGGATCACATCATCTTGGAGGCGGCTTCGTTCATGTCCGCGCGCGAAGGGGATGAGGCAGAAGCTACACATCACGTTGCAGCCATCCTGGATTTTGAGCAACGCTCTGGTGGAGTCAGGTTCGCCGTACTCCGGCAGGGTGAAATCCTCCCGGTCGATGGTACGAGTATGAAGCACTTCCGGGTCCGGCTGCTTCTTCAAAGCATGGGGCGCCGGAAGAAATGACGGTAAGTCCCATTTGAATTGATTGCCGACGATAAGATCGATTCCTGGAATGGTGCGCAGCTCTTGGACGCCGGTCTGAGCGTAACAGCCAGTGACCGCCACAAAGGCGCCGGGGGAATGTTTCAATGTCTTGCGGATCACGTAACGACACGTCCGTTCTGCCTCGTCTGTCACGGAGCAGGTGTTGACGACGAGCAAGTCTGTCGGCTCACCGAGCTCGACGACGAGGTAGCCATCGCGCCGCAAGCGAGCTTCGAGTACCGCTGTCTCTGCTTGGTTCAGTCTGCAGCCGAGTGTATGGAGTGAGGCGCGTTTCATGATAGTCGGGCCATTATAGGGAGATCCTTACGATGGGAGCAAGGATCTCCTGTGAGTTCTAAGGTGTAATAGCTCAAACTCGGTCTGATGTTTGGTTTCTGATTGGACCGCGAGGTTGATTCTAGGAAGGGCAAGAATTACCGCCGCGATGGCCGCTATCGGCCAAGTGCGGAAGTTCGGTGCCGAGATCGCACCGCCATAAAGCGGCCCTCAGGCCTGGCGTTCGGCGTACCGCTTGGGACGGAACCCCGTGGGGCCTTCTTGTCCCCGCGCTCCATGAAGGAAGGGCCTAGGAAGGCCAATCTCGCACAGATTTTTTGCAGGTTTTTAGCCTGCCTCGGGCATAAGACTCACGTGTGCAGCCACGATGCGCCAGCCCTCGGGCATACGGATCCACGTCTGACTCTGCCGCCCTGTGCGGCCCGCACGGGTAAACTCAATATTCGTGGTCGCCGCCTCGCGCCCATAAGTCGTAACCACGCTTGTTCCCACGACGCTTGTCAGGTCTTGCGGATCGCGCGTAGTGCGGTACGTGGCGATGGCGGCATGACCGTAGAGAATCTCGCCGACCCCGTAGCGGATGGTGAGCGCGTTATCCCAGAAAAGTTCGTTCAGGACTGCGACATCGTTATCGATGAGGGCTTTCTGGTACCGATTGAACTGCGTGGTGAGTTCTGTATGCACCTGCGGATTGTTGATTTCCATCGACTATCCTCGCGTTGAATACGCGCCATTCTCGGCAATGCCAATTCTGTCTTGCCACAGCGCGATTAGAGGGACATCCCCTGGAGTAGCTGGGAGGAATGCCATATGATCCTGGATGATAAGGAACAACCCCGCCTCCTCTTGAGAGCCTTCCGCCGTAGACGCTGAACTATGTTTAGACCGATCTGTATAAGAGCCGGATTTGCCAATTTTTATCCGTATAACACGCGACTCCGGTTCGTGAACAATACGCCATAATCGACGCTTGTTCAACTTGTGATTCCCCGTAGCTTGCTACGGGGACAATCTTTTCTGGTACCCTCTGGCGTATGGCGGACCAGAGGGACGAGGCAGTTAGAAAGGGAGCGCACGGTGCGTGGCAAATCCACTACCACATTGTCTTTCCCGTGAAATACCGGAAGGCGCTGCGGGATGAGGCGGTGACGACGATTATCCGGGAGACGGCTGCCGAGATCGCGGAGCGGTTTCCGATCGAGATGGAAGCGATGGGGACGGACCAGAATCACATCCATCTGCTCTGCAGTGCGCATCCGAAAATGGCTCCAGGCCGGATTGTGCAGATATTCAAGAGCCTCACGGCGCGGGAGATCTTTCGCCGAAAGCCTGCGGTGAAGCGGATCCTGTGGGGCGGGGAATTTTGGACCGACGGGTACTATGTGGCCACGGTAGGGGAACGGGCAAACTGGTAGATCGTCGAACGGTATGTACAGCGGCAAGGGCAGCCTCAAGAAGATCTCCGGCAGCTCCGAATGTTTTAGTTCTGTGATACCCCGCAGCTTGCTGCGGGGAGCTTCATTGAGTTACGACTGTGGGACCATGTATTATGGGTTCTTATGCGGATCGGCGTAAGACGCCCCTTTCTGGTAGCGGTCGGTCGTGTGCTTCTGCTTTGGGTCGGGACCTGCCGGTCGCTTCCGAACAATCTGTCCTGCCGAATCTAAACTTCTACTTGTCACGTCGCTTGCTACTCTGGGTTGAAGGCCTTGGAATGCCATGGTAGAGTTCGCCTGCCTGCCTACTCCATTATCGTGAGTCTGTTGTGACACCTTCGCAGTCAACGGCTTCCATCTTCATAGTCTCTCTGCTTCTCCTGCTCTCAGTGTCCGGTGGATGGGCAAAGGCGCTTCTGCCCCTTGAGCCTGACCTTGCGACAAGAGTCGACGAGCACTACGACCACGAGGCGCGGCTCTTTTTAAGTTTGTATTCACTCAAAGGGAATGGCCAAGTCGACTATGTGACGGGCCGGTTAGTCAAGGAATATGCCCGCAGTAACTATGGGAACCCGGTATACCAGACGGAGGCCCACCCCCTGTTCTACTGGTGGAACCACACCATGTATAACGATCCGGAGCAGGATGGCGTGAACGGCAATGAACGGGTCTACCAAGAAAACATTGATTTTGATATTACGCGTTATAAGCCCTGTACCTTCAATGGACAACCCTGCTGAGCATCGATGCGCCGGGAGTCCCTCCAGCGCTCTTCGCCTTCCCCTCCATCCTTTCAATAAATTACATTTCCAGAATGTCCTGAGCCGCCTCCCATTCCGATGATATGCTACTGCCTCATGTCCACTGGTAGAGCTCGATGAAAACACCTTCGTTCGCTCAGATCCTTGCGAACCGGCGGATCGCCATCATGTTGCCCTTGGGTTTTGCCTCGGGGTTGCCCTTGGCCCTCACAGCCGGGACGCTCCAGGCCTGGCTGACAGTTGTCGGACTCGACCTGAAGACCATCGGCATTTTTACGCTCGTCGGTCTTCCCTACACACTGAAATTTTTATGGGCCCCCTTGATGGATCGTCTGGTCCCTCCCTGGCTGGGACGCCGGCGCGGATGGATGGTGGTGATGCAGATCAGTGTCGCGCTCGGCTTGGCGGCTATGGCGGTGACCGGGCCGGGCCAGCGCCCTGAAATATTGGGGTTACTGGCTTTCATGGTGGCGTTCCTTGCTGCCTCGCTCGACATCGTTTTCGACGCCTATCGGACCGATGTGCTCTTACGTCCGGAACGGGGCTTCGGTGTCGCTGTGTGGGTGAATGGCTATCGATGTGCGCTGTTGCTTGCGAGCGCCGGCGCACTCCTATTGGCTGATCGTATTGGCTGGCAAATGACCTATTTGCTGCTGGCTGCGTTAATGTTGGCGGGAGTCGTCACGATCCTCATCAGTCCGGAGCCTTCAGAGCCTGGTACTCCACCGGCGAGTCTCGCCGAAGCGGTTGGAGGGCCGCTGAAAGAATTCTTTACGCGCCCAGGGGTGATCGGGCTTCTCGCCCTCATCGTCTTCTATAAAATCGGAGACGCCGTCGCGGCCTCGCTTCAAACGGCATTTCTT
>JANOJM010000111.1:0-2748 GCA_031418735.1 Nitrospiraceae bacterium
GTGTGGGCAGCCGATGCTCCGTTGCCCTCACTCTATGAACGGCTCGGCGGAACAGGCCCTATCACGGCCGTCGTCGGCAAGTTCGTCAGCATCGTGGGCCAAGACAAGCGCATCAACGGGTATTTTGCCAACGCCGATCTGCCGAAACTGAAAAAACAACTGGTCGACCAGGTCTGCCAAGCCAGCGGCGGCCCCTGCACCTATGAGGGAAAAGACATGAAAACAACGCATGCCGGCATGAAAGTCACGACGGCTGCCTTCAATGCCCTGGTTGAAGACCTCGTCAAGGCATTGGATACGTTCAACGTGCCAGCCAGGGAAAAGAACGAACTCCTTTCCGTGCTGGGTCCTATGAAGAAGGACATCGTCGAAGTACCGTAAAGGGCAATGGGCAGGCGGTGAGATTCCTCGCCGCCTGCCCATGAACGCGCTCAAGAGAGAAACACTGCAACTCAGCCGACCCGAAGTTTCGCATGGTCCGACAAATCGATGAACCGACCCAAGGGCTTCAGATCACCTCTCTGCAGACAGGTATTCCGATGACGCAGACGCCCTTCGCAAAAAACGTATCCGCAACCTGCCCACAGCCTCATGTAGACAGCAAAGCCACGCTCAGGCACAACCGTCTGATGCTTGCGATGGCGCTCACCCTGGGTCTTGCCGTATTTCAGCCGGCCGAATCCAGCCACGCTGCCATGGAGAGAGTTCCCGTCACGCTGATAGGACCTGGCTGCGACACCCATGAGAACGAGCTAAGCAGGGCGTTGCACACCCTGCAGGGTGTGAACGCCGCGCATTTTCATCGCATAGCCGATCACGTCTTGGTTGATATCACCGTCGGCATGATCGTACCGGAAGAACTGGTACGTCATCTCAATACGGCGGCCACGTCATGGCAATGCCGCGCTGAAATTATGCAGTCCTGCATCACGGCAGCCCCTGCTCCCCAGACTCGAAAAGACGCACCATAAGTGGGCAATTGAAATTCCATCAGTTTCGCACGCGATGCAGGATCATCGCCGGACTGATGTTTCTCCACGAACAGCCAATGTCGTAGCGGGCTTCGGTCAGTTCCTGAAGCAGACGTTGGCGGAAAATTCATCTAAAATGTTCAAGAAGTGAACGCCGCCCAAGCTCATGAGGAGTGGGCGGCGTGAGAGACTTTATTTTGTGATGTGTTTCGCAGCTTCGACAATCGATCGTGCCCCGATGCCGAAGTGGTCGATGAGTTCGTCCGGCTTCCCGCTGTGTGGGATCGTGCGAACCGCAAGCTTATGCACTTTAATACCTTCTGGTCCAACCGCGCTGAGTACCGCATCTCCAAGGCCGCCGTGCGCATAATGATCTTCAACGGTGAGGATGCGCCCCTGCGTAGCCCTCGCGCTGTCAATCAACGTCGTGCGATCGATAGGGACGATACTATAGAGATCGACGATCCGCACGGAGACGCCGGCTGCTTTCAATGTGTCGTAGGCCTTCAAGGCTTCGAAGAGCGTGACACCGGCTGCGACGATCGTGAGGACATCCGATGCGCTTTGGCGAATTACCTTCGACCCACCGATCTGGAACGTTTCATCGGGTCCGTAGAGAACCGGACACTTCGGGCGTCCGGCCCGGATGTAGACCATTCCTTTATGTGTAGCAGCCATTTCGACGAGCCGATATGTGCAGGTCGCATCAGACGGATACAACACGGTAACGCCCGGCTGCGCAGCCATCATTGCGATATCTTCCAGACCCATTTGCGAGGGGCCGTCTTCCCCAATGCTCACGCCGACGTGTGTCCCGACAAGTTTGATGTTCGAGCCGCTGATAGCGGCCATACGGATAAAATCGTAGGCTCGCGTAAAGAATGCGGCAAACGTGGCAACAAACGGAATTTTTCCGCAGGCAGCTAAACCGGCTGCGGCCCCAAGCATGTTTTGCTCCGCGATAAAGTTCTCAAAGAATCGATTGGGAAACTTCTTGCCGAACTTATCTGTATAGGTCGAGTTCTTTACGTCAGCATCAAGCCCTACGACCAACGAATTGGCCGCACCCAACGCCTCAAATGCGTTGCCGAATGCTTCGCGCGTGGCGGCAGTGTCGCCTACTTTGTAGGGCGAAGGTGGAAGAGGGCTGATAGACGACGGCCCCTGAACCGGCGTCGACGGTTTCTTCAGTGAAATGGCTGTGCTGCTCGGCTTCAACTGCTTGGTCAACTCATCGATCGCTTTCTGCGTTTCTTCACCTTTGGCGGCCGGCTTTCCATGCCAGGCAGGATGGTTCTCCATGAAGGAGATGCCCTTGCCCTTGAACGTTTTGGCAAGAAGAACCGTCGGCTTGCCTTTAGTGGCGGCCGCAGCATCGAACGCCGCCAGGAGAGCTGAAAGATCATGCCCATCAACCACCAGTGCCTGCCAGCCAAAGCCGGCCCATCGGGAACGATAACCCTCCATGTCATGTTGCAGCATAGTGGGGTCACTTTGACCCAGTCGGTTGACATCGACAATGGCACAGAGATTATCCAAGCCGTGATGGCGCGCGACTTCAGCCGCTTCCCATACGGATCCCTCAACGGATTCTCCATCGCCCATCAAGACGTAGGTCCTGTGATCGAGTTTGTCCACGTATTTCGCATTGAGAGCGATTCCAATACCGACAGGCAATCCTTGCCCGAGCGAACCAGTAGCCATATCGACAAATGACAAGCGTGGCGTCGGGTGGCCTTCCAGATCGGACGTCAGCGTTCGAAGCTTGAGAAGTTCG
>JANOJM010000112.1:0-5259 GCA_031418735.1 Nitrospiraceae bacterium
GAGCGCTACCTTGACACGGTAGAGGTCGACGGTTCAAGACCGTCCGCGCCTACCACCTAGCTGAGAGTATCCGTTTGCCTTTCGCAGGCGGGGCGCTCTTGTTGTTTCTTGTGCTTGGGCGATTGAGTGGACGTCATGAAAGTTACGCTCAAAAACGGCAGCAGTCGTGATATTCCAGCGGGCCAGACCGTTGGGTTTGCCCTGTCGTCTCTTGGTCTGACGCTTGGCCCGGACATCCTTGCGGCAAAGGTGAATGGCCAGCTCGTAGATCTATCGAGCGTCTTGACGGACGATGCCGAGGTGATCCCACTGCATTTCGACAGCGCTGAAGGCCGTGAGGTCTATCGCCATAGCAGTACCCATATTATGGCGCAGGCTGTCAAAGAGGTTTTTCCTACCGCCCAGCTGACGATCGGTCCGGCCCTTGAGGATGGGTTCTTTTATGACTTTGCCTTTGAGCGGCCATTTACTCCGGAAGATCTCGAGAAAATCGAAGCGAAAGCGAAGGACATCATCAAGCGCGCTCATTCTGTAAAGCGGGCGGAATTGTCGAAGCAAGAGGCGGTGAAGTTTTTCGAGGCACGCGGCGAAGCCTACAAGGTTGAGTTGATTCAAGGACTAGCTGATGGCCAGACCATCTCCGTGTATAGCCAGGGGGAATTCACAGACCTCTGCCGCGGCCCGCATCTGCCGACGACAGGTCATGTTGGGGCATTTAAACTCCTGAACACGGCAGGAGCGTACTGGCGAGGCGACGAACGCAACCCCATGCTGCAGCGGATCTACGGGACTTCCTTCCCCTCCCAGGCGGAACTCGATGCGCATCTTGCACGGTTAGAAGAGATTAAGCGGCGAGACCATCGAAAGGTCGGCAAGGAACTCGATTTGATCTCGACCCAGGATGAGATCGGCCCGGGCCTGGTGCTCTGGCATCCAAAGGGCGCGACGATCCGGCTCTTGATCGAGAACTTTTGGCGAGATCAGCATATTCAAAACGGGTACGAACTGGTGTACTCCCCCCACATCGCCCGGTTAGACCTCTGGAAAACCAGCGGCCACGTCGACTATTACCGCGACAACATGTTTGCTCCCATGAAGGTTGAAAATAGCGAGTATCAGCTCAAGCCGATGAATTGCCCGTTCCATATCATGATCTACAAGTCGCATCTGCGCAGTTACCGAGACCTCCCTATCCGCTATGGCGAACTGGGGACGGTCTACCGGTACGAACGGACAGGTGTCCTTCACGGTCTGTTGCGGGTTCGCGGCTTCACGCAGGATGACGCGCATCTGTTCTGCCGTCCGGATCAAATTGAAAGCGAAGTTAGCCAGGTCCTAGACTTCACGTTCTTTATTCTCGGAACCTTCGGGTTCACCGAGTTTGAAGTGTACCTCTCGACGAAGCCGGAAAAGTCCGTCGGCTCGGAAGAACGATGGGCGCAAGCCACAAGCTCGCTTGAAGCGGCATTAAAGGGACGAGGAGTCGCCTACCAGGTCGATCCTGGCGAAGGCGTCTTCTACGGACCAAAAATCGACATCAAAATCAAAGATGCTCTGGGACGCTCCTGGCAATGCTCGACTATTCAAGTTGATTTCAATAATCCCGAACGGTTCGAATTAGGCTATATTGGGGAAGATGGCAAAGTTCACCAGCCGATCATGATCCACCGGGCTCTAATGGGATCGATCGAACGGTTCTTCGGCATTCTGATTGAGCACTTTGGCGGCGCCTTTCCGACCTGGCTCGCCCCGGTTCAGGCGACGGTCATGTCCATCACGGATAACCAGCGGCCTTACGTTGCCGAAGTCGTGGCCCAACTCAAGGCTGCGGGGTTCCGCGCTGAGGCTGATCTTCGGAATGAAAAAATCGGGCTCAAAATCCGAGAAGCGGAGAAGGCCAAGGTTCCATTTATGTTTGTGGTCGGCGACCGAGAAGTGCAGAGTGGGACATTGGCCATACGAGGCCGGAGCGGAGCCAACCTCGGCAGTATGACCGTCGCGGGAGCACTCGACCTGCTCCGTGCGGACCTCAAGCCTGCAGGGCAGCAACATTCATTGACACAATAAGAGGTGTATTATCGTCCCCAAACTACGAGTTAACCGGGAAATCAGAGTGCGTGAAGTCCGGGTGATCGGTCCGGAGAGCGAACAGCTTGGCATTCTCCTCACGGCGGATGCGTTCAAACAGGCACAAGAAAATGGCTACGACCTTGTCGAGGTCGCACCCACGTCAGTGCCTCCCGTATGCCGCATTATGGACTACGGGAAATACAAGTTTGAACTCAGTAAAAAGGACCACCAGAACCGGCGCCATCAAAAGTCGACACAGGTGAAGGAAATTAAGTTGCGGCCTCGGACAGACAAGCATGATTTGGAGATCAAGATTCGACAGATTAAGGGATTTTTGGCCGATGGTAACAAGACCAAAGTTCTCTTGACGTACCGCGGGCGTGAGATGGCGAATCAGGAGATGGGCCGAACACTGATGAATACGGTCATCGCAGAGTTGGGGGAGATAGGCACGATCGAATATGCCCCTCGCATGGAAGGGCGAAGCCTGATCATGATCGTGGCACCCAAGTAGCACAATCGGTCAGAATAGTATTAACCTAAGGAAGCACCGACATGAAGAATAGGAAAATGAAAACCCATAGTGGAGCCAAGAAGCGGTTTAAGCGCACCGGCTCCGGGAAATTGGTCCGGCGAAAGGCGGGGAAACGCCATATCCTCACCAGCAAGACGCAGGATCGGAAGCGCCGACTAAGCGGCACGGTTCTCGTGGATAAGACCAAGACTCAGGCGCTGGATCGCTTATTGCCCTATAGCTAAATTCGCATACACAAATCGCGTTAACCAAAAGGAGTACTGACTCATGCCTCGCGCAAAAGGTGGCCCCAAAACAAGACATCGGCGGAAGAAGCGTCTGAAATTAGCCAAAGGACAGTATGGAGGGAAGAGCCGGCTGTTCCGCACGGCAACAGAATCGGTCGATAAGGGTCAGGCATACGCCTATACCGGGCGGAAAAATCGGAAACGGGATTTCCGCGTGTTATGGATTGCACGCATCAATGCGGCAGTTCGCGCGCATGGACTGACCTATGGCAAGTTTATCAATGCCATGAAGAAGGCGAATATCCTCTTGGACCGGAAGGTCCTATCGGACATGGCCATCAAGGATGCCACGGGATTTGAGCAGCTGGTCGGTCTCGCCAAGCAGCATCTCGTCCCTGCCGGAGCGTAAGCGCGAAGCGCGAGCGAGAAGAGCGGGATAGAGAAGAGTTCGAGGTTCGAAGTTCGAGGTTTTTGGAACTTCGAACCCAGAACTTCGAACGTTGGTCGCGCCTAAGCCTTAAGACCGTTCTGCCAGTTCTGTCAGATCGATTTCAAACGCCACAGCCGGAACCGCGATCTGCCATCGTTCAAGAACTTCTGGGTGCAGCTCTCCGATCACACCGACTTGTTTCCCTTCAGACACAATACTCCCCACTCGTCCGGCGAGAAATGAAGGATGCTGGATCGGTTCCAGACTGTAGGCCTGGTTTACGTAGTAAAACAACGTGTCCAGGCAGGAGTGGGCCTCGGAGAAATGCGCATCGGCATGGGCGATCATCCCGCCGAGCATTGTTACCGTAAGCGATCCGAGGGGCTGCGTGGCATCGGGACGCGCCACTTCGCCCGCCTCAAATATCCGATGGGGGTAAAATGCCCGGTTCGATGCAGCCTCTACGCGCAGCAACGACGGAAGTATCCATTGGCGAAGTGCGGAGAAGTTCTGAGACATCACATTCTCCACCTCGACCAGTTGTCCCCACTCAGTCCCTTCCAGGCGCATCGCATCGCGGAGATCCTTGGGCGAACCGAGAATGTTGGAAATGATTTCCTGGAAACCCATGCCGACCATGAGGGCTCTTGTACGGTCGGAGACCTCTTCGACGCGCGACAATCCCCCAACCGTAAACTGCGACGGCATCACCGGCAGAAAGTCTCCGTACCCACGGCTGATCGCGACATCTTCGACCACGTCCATTGCGTGCATGAGGTCTTGCCGATAGAACGGAAGCGCTACCGTCACATATTTACCCTTCGTCGTCACTTCATAACCGTAGGCCGTGAGGGCCTTAGCGACCTCCTGGGCGCCGAGTGCTTGCCCAAGCGCCTGTTCGATCGTGCTGACGGGAAGCTTCCGTGATTTCCCAAGATCTTGCGGAGTCATAACGGCCATGCCGAGAACCGTCTTATAGGGGTATCGTACTTCGATTGGCTCAATAACCGCGCCACGATCAGCCAGATTGGCTGCAAAAATATTGAGGGTCAAGACGACCATGGCGAGATCTGTGCCGGTCACTTCGACGAATAAGGTATCATCTCCCACCCGCACTTCTCCGGCTTCCCGGCTATTGATGATCGGCGGGAATGAGAGCGCCTGGTTCTTTGCATCGAGGAGGACGGGTAGACGATCCTGTCCTGCGAGAATCCCGCCGAACTCCAGCCCCTTGGGATGGACGAGCAGCATCTCTCCGAGCGTCATGACCGTATCCATTCCCAGGGGAGTGAATGTGACCGCGTCCGGCCTCACCAAATCATAGGCGACAGGAAATTCAATCGCCGCGAGCCGATAGAGTCCGATCGAAACAGTCTTACGTTTACGGCCAAACATCTCGGCGAGTTTCTCTTGCGTCTGGATCAGCTGGGCAAGGCCCTCCTGGGTCACACGGTAGCCGGTCGCTGCGCAGGCCGCCACGTAGGGCCTGATCTTTTCCAGGCCGGGAGCCACGTTCAGTTGCTTTGGCGATTTTGATTTAGTCGTGAGAAAATCGTACCTCGCCAGAGAGCCCTGCCGCTTCACACGAATCTGCCGTGCAATCCCTTCGCAACACCAAAGATCGGGGCGATTGCTGTCTTGCAACTCAATGCGCAGCTCTCCCGTGTCGGGGCTCTGTCCCTTCAGCTCACCCTTTACGAGCATCAACGACTCTTCGAGTTGCTCCATGGTAATCGGCAGGGGGGCTTCTCCAGGCGCTGCGAGCAATCCCTCGAGATCCTGTTTGAAAATAGTAATCGTGGGCATGGGAGGCCTAGAAAGATCCCTTGGTGGAACGAATCAGATCAAGATTGTCTGTGAACAACTCACGAATATCGTGAATGCCAAGCGCCACCATCGCCATGCGGTCGAGTCCGAGCCCCCACGCGATCACTGGAACGGTCACGCCCAGGGGAAGGGTCACCTCCGGTCGGAACAACCCGGCTCCGCCAAGCTCC
>JANOJM010000113.1:0-9035 GCA_031418735.1 Nitrospiraceae bacterium
GGAAAGCCGGAGGGCATCCCAGAGGATATCGCTTGACCCCTCTACGGCCAGCGCGAAACGATGTTCGCTTTCGCGTAATGCCTCCTCCACCCTCTTCTTGCCAGACACGTCTCGTCCGATTCCGGTGATGCCGATGGGCTCTCCGTGAGAATTCTTGAGCAGGGCGCCGGTCCAGTGATAGGAAATGAGGCGGTGATCCTTGGTCAACAGATGGCCTTCAAGCTCGGCGTATCCTTCCGTGAAGGCCCGCTGAATGGCAGTGGCGGTATGAGTCTGTTCTTCCGGGGGCACGAAGGCCAAGGCAGGCATGTGCAGCAATTCCTCCGGGCTGTATCCCGTGACATCCACGACACGCCGATTCCATTTCACCATGTTGCCTTGGGTGTTCAGAGCGAACACGATGTCAGGGATTGCTTCAATGACATTGTGTAAATCGGCCAGAGCCTGGTTACGTTCCTGTTCGGCTCGCCTCCGTTCGAACTCCGCCGCAATGCTCGGGGCAATGACTCCCAACAGGGATCGCAGATAGTCGCTGTTCTCCAGCGGCTTCGTATCCATCACGACGAGCAATCCACGGACTTCTCCGTCTTTCGTCCGGATCGGCACCGCGCAATAGCTCTCGGCTCCGAGGTCTGCCAACCGCTGGAACTGAGGAAACGTGGCCTGGAGATCCCGGCTGAAACAGGCAAAGGTCTGTGTCAGTGCGGTGGCACAGGGCGTATGGGCAAGATCATATTCGAAATTATCGACGAGGGCGCCTCCGGCAGAAACGGCGAGGGTGCGGATTGTCTTGATGCGATCTCCCTGCACCTCCCCGATGATTGCGTACTGTACGTGCAATACGGACGTCAGGTGTGTCACCAAGGATGCGAAAATCTCCTCGCCGGTCTCCGCCGCTGTGCCTTCGGCGATCGCGCGAAGCAGAGCTGATTGCTCCCGCAAGTCCTGCAATGTGCGATCCCGCTCCGCCAGCTCACGCGACAGGTCGGCAACTTGGCCGCGCAGCAAATCCAATTCAGGCAGATGGCCGGTACTACTCATGGTGCGACTCCTTGCCATGCAAGATGGCGATGTATTGCAGCCCGGTACGGATCGTCAGCATCGAAGCATCGACATGCAGCGGATACGATCGCGCTGATGCCTCTGATTTGTGCGGAAAGATTCTGATGGTGAATGAAGGGGAAATGAAAAACAGAAGATGCGACAGGATCGTTCCAGCGGCGAATCCCGGCCCTGTCGTCTTGGCGCAGATCGGGCTGCAAAAACCGCATAAGCGCAGACCCTCGATGGTGGTCCTGAACAGAGGTATGGGGGAGCCCCGCAGTGTCCTATGGATCACCCTAGAAAGTCTAGCCAGCATTATTCATGAGCGCCGTTGTCCCGGGAGGGGCTGGTTTCTAGTTTCTCGTTTCAGGTTTCAAGTTGTCAGGAAACTGCCTCCGAAAACTTGAAATTAGAAACCTGAAACTCGAAACCCCACAGTTTTTCCGCAGCCCGCTACCGGTTGAAGAGCCGCACGTAGTCTTTGAAGATGAATAGACGATTGCGTTTCTGCCCGGTGAACTCCTTCAAAATGCCGAGTTTGACGAAGTCGTCGATCAGCGCAGCGGCGGTGTTGGTTTGGGCTTTGGTGAGATCGGCGACGGCTTTAATGCTGACCATCGGCGTCTGGTAGAGGAACTGCACGAGCGCCTGGGCATTCGCCTGCCGTCGCGCGTGAAAGGTCGGCATCTTCTCGCGCTCGATGCGCTCCTTGAGGGCGAGAATGTCCTTGAACACTTGAATGGACAAGGCGGCCGTCTCACGCATGCCGAGTAGAAAGAACCGCAACCACGGTTCCAACTTGTGCGTGGCGCGGACAGCCATCAACTGATCGTAATACTCTCCCTTGTGACGCTCGAAAAAATCGGAGAGATACAGCGCGGGCTTGCGCAAGAGGTCAAAGTTGACGAGATAGAGCACGATGAGCAGACGGCCCAACCGGCCGTTGCCGTCGAGGAACGGATGGATCGTCTCGAACTGGTAATGGATCAGCGCGATTTTGAGCAGGTGCGGGACATGAATCTGGTCGTTGTGCATGAACTTTTCCAGATCGCTCATGAGGTCCGGCACCTGTTGGTGGTGCGGAGGAACAAAGGCGGCGTGTTGGAGACTGACGCCGATCCAGTTTTGGCTGGCGCGAAACTCTCCGGGCTGTTTGTGCTTGCCACGCACGCCATACAGCAGCACCGCATGGGTCTCGCGCAACAGCCGGTTGGACAAGGGCATGTGGCTTAACTGCTTGATAGCGAAATTGACGGCCTGGATGTAGTTCTGCACCTCCTGCCAGTCATTGCGTTTCTCAGGGTCGAGGTCGCGCTTGGCTACCAGCGCCTCTTCAATGTTGGTCTGAGTGCCCTCGATGCGGCTAGAAGTGGTGGCTTCCTTGGTGATGTGCATGCGGATGAAGAAATCCACGTCGGGGGTGAGCTGAGAAAATGCGTTCAACTCCCCGAGCAGACGATTGGCCTCTTCCAGTAGCGTCAGAATCTGCGGGTCCGAGAGAGTCCATTCCCGATTAATAGCGCTGGGCAGAAAGCTTCGGTACTCGTACTGCTGTTCGTACGTCCCAGACTTGAACTCACTGATATTCATAGGCTTCTCAGTCATTTCTTGCCAAATTTGATTCAAGTCAATCGTTATGTCAAATGCATGGCGCTAAATTGATATAAAGCGGAGCATATGTCAAATGATCGGAGCCGCTGGGGGTGCAAAAGCTCCTGGGACAAGCCTAGTCGGTCTGGTTGATCTGGTTTGTTTGGTTTGTCTGGTTGATTTGGTTCATCTGGTTAGTTTCGTTCAACCAAATAAACAAGACAAACCAGACAAAACAAAAGAACAAGCCGTACTGGCTGACTTGTTCAACAGGGAGGCAGGAGCGAGGATATTTAATTTGGTGCCGAAGGCGGGACTTGAACCCGCACGGCTTGCGCCACACGCCCCTCAAACGTGCGTGTCTGCCATTTCACCACTTCGGCACTCAACAGGAGCTTGAAAAACCTCCGCAACTGCGTTCTCGCATCGCTCAAACCCTCAACGTACTCAGCAGTACGCCTCGGGCTTGCACTTGCTGCGGCCTTGTTGCA
Source organism: Nitrospiraceae bacterium (assembly GCA_031418735.1). GTDB lineage: Bacteria > Nitrospirota > Nitrospiria > Nitrospirales > Nitrospiraceae > Palsa-1315. Next base: position 3,126 of record JANOJM010000113.1, read on the forward strand.
GGGCTTTTTGAAGCTCCTGCAACTCGGGATACTGAAAAGACTGTCACGTTGTTTCGTGTCGCGCTTCACGCTTCACGAACGACGCGTGACAGTCCAGAGGGAGGCGCATTATAGAAGTGGGCCAAAATCCTTGTCAATCAATGGAGGCTCCGGTAGAATCGGGCCGCTCATGCTCACCGGGTCTTCCAACGTTACGCACAGTCATCACAGCCTCACTTCTCCGTTCAATAATATCGTTGAACGGCGGGCAGAGGGGTCCGTCGCTGCATTGTTCGACGTCGACAACACGCTCTTGCCGGGAGAGGCCAGCGAGGTACAATTCTTCCGGTTTCTGTGGCAGCGCGGTCTGGTGGGATGGGGCGAGTTGAGCCGAAGTGTGGCCTGGCTGGGGATGCACATGCCTCCGTTTTCGCTGCATCCGCTCCGGGAACGCAAAGTGTATCTGATAGGTAAGCGTTCCGCAGACATTGAATCCTATGCGCGGGAATTCTGTCAGGCCCAGATGGTCGGAAGGCTGTCCGCGCAGGGCCGCGCAAAGCTGGACGAGCATCGACAGGCCGGGCACCACCTGATTCTTGTGACCGGAGCGCCGGATTTTTTGATTGCACCCCTTGCGGAATTTTTGGGCGTGCCCACGGTCTTCGCGGCGAAGCCGGAGCAGCAGGATTCCGTCTATACCGGCGCCTTGATTCCCCCTCTGCCCTATGGCCGTGGGAAACGTGAGCTGATTCTCGCCCATGCTCGGGAAATGGGTCTGGATTTAACCGGTTCCTATGCCTATGGCGACAGCCCGGGCGATCACGACCTTCTTGAAATGGTCGGGTATCCCCTGGTGGTCAACCCGATCCGGGGCATGGCTCGCACGGCACAACGATTCGGCTGGCCAGTCGCGAGATGGGAATAAGGACGTGAATCGTTCAACGTTAACCGACTTTTCGGTCATACAGCTTTCCCACACTTCCGGTACGCGTTTCACATTTCACGTTTCACGTTTCACCTCTTGAGCCATGCGTATCACTGAGATCTTCCATAGCATTCAAGGCGAATCGAGCTACGCCGGACAGCCCTGTATGTTTGTCCGTCTGACCGGATGCCCACTCCGCTGCACCTGGTGCGATACCGGCTATGCCTTTCATGGAGGGCAGGAATGTTCGATCGATGATGTTCTCGCGAAGGTGCATAGTTATGGCTGCCATCTCGTGGAGGTCACGGGAGGGGAGCCTCTTGCCCAGCCTGAAAGCCTCCCCTTGATGACCAGACTCTGCGATGCCGGCTATACGGTCCTTCTTGAAACCAGTGGCGCCATCGATGTCGCGCCGGTCGATCCGCGTGTTCACGTCATCCTGGATGTGAAGTGTCCAGGAAGCGATATGACCGATCGGATGCACTGGCCGAATCTTTCCCAGCTGGCAGCCAAAGACGAGGCGAAATTTGTGTTGGCTGACCGGGCCGACTACGACTGGGCCCGTGAAACTCTTGCCCGGTATGACTTGGCAAACCGTTGTACGGTGCATTTCAGCCCGGTCTTCGGTTCGCTCGATCTGCGTGAGCTGGCCGAATGGATCCTAGCCGATCGTCTGCCGGTCCGTTTTCAATTGCAGATGCACAAATACATCTGGGCGCCGGACATGCGTGGGGTATGAGAAGCAAAAACGTTGCAAGTTTCTAGGGCCTGTTAACACTAATGGCCATTTTTATGCGATACTGCGGACATGGAAATCACCGACGCCCAGTATCACCACATCAAGCCGTATTTGCCGACGCCACGTGGCAACGTGACGCTCGACAATCTCCAGGTGCTCAACGCCATCTTGTACGTCGCCGAGCAGGGGTGCAAATGGCGGGGGTTGCCCAAGCGGTTCGGCAACTGGCACACCATCTATACGCGCATGAATCGGTGGTCGAAGCGCGGGGTGCTAGATCGCGTCTTTGCCCAGTTGCAACACGCGCAGATCCTCCGCGTGAAGATCGAAGCCGTCGCCTTGGACAGTACCATCGTCAAGGTCCATCCGGATGGCACGGGAGCGTTAAAAAAAACGGCCCGCAAGCCATTGGTCAGTCCCGCGGCGGATGGACCACCAAGATTCATCTGGTTGCCGCGGATGCTCGAACGGCCCTAGCGTTTGCCCTGTCCCCGGGCCAGGCCCACGATGCGCCCGAGAGACGTAAGCTACTGCAACGCGTCGGGCGCATGCCGCACCCGGTCCACCTGTTGATGGATCGGGCGTATGAAGGCGATGCGACGCGGCACCTGGCCTCGGAGTTAGGATATGTGCCTGTCGTACCGCCCAAGCACAATCGACTCGCGCCATGGGAGTACGATCACACCCTGTATAAGCGACGCAATGAGATCGAGCGGCTGTTCCGCCGGCTCAAGGGATTTCGGCGCCTCTTCTCGCGGTTTGAAAAACTCGATGTCATGTTCGTCGCGTTCATCCATTTCGCATTGATCGTCGAGGGTCTGCGGTAGTGTTAACAGGCCCTAGTTTCAAGTTTTTTGAGGTTGTTTCCTGACAACATGAAACCAGAAACTAGAAACCAGCCACTCCCGAACGAGCGACGAGAACCAAGGAGTTTGTGAAATGAAGATCATGCAAGTCACGGTACAGGTTGAGCAAGCGGAAACTGCGTCGGCAGAGGTGTTGGTGCTCACGCACTGTGAAGGAGAGGCACTGGCCAAACAGGGTGCGGCCCCGCTCGATCATGCCCTCGGAGGTTCGTTGAGCAAGCTGGTGCAATCCAAGGAATTCGAAGGCAAGGCCAACGAAGTCCTGCTGTATCACACGCAGGACAAGGTACCGGCAAAACGGTTGGTGCTGGTCGGACTGGGCAAGAAAAACGAGGTCACGCTGGAGACCATCCGGCAAGCGATGGGTTCAGCCGTGAAGCGCGTCCGTCAGGCAAAGGTCGGATCCTTTGCGGTCGTGCTTCCAACGGTGAAGCCTAACAAGATGTCATGGATCGAGGTGGCACAAGCGATGGTTGAAGGGGCGATCCTGGGCAGTTATCAGTTCACGGTCTATCGGAGCGAGGCTGCTTCAGGGCAAGACGTCGCGGAGATGAGGATTCTCGCCCAGCAAAAGGATCAGTTGCGGCAGGTGACCGAGGGAATTAGGCGCGGCATCGCCACAGCAGAGGCCACCGTCTTTGTCCGGGATCTCTGTAATCATCCCTCTAACGTCCTGACTCCCACCAGAGTTGCCGACGAGGCGAAAACCATCGCCAAGACTGAAGGGATCGCGATCAAGATTCTCGAACAGAAAGAGATGGAACAGTTGGGGATGGGTGCGCTGCTCGGGGTATCGCGCGGAAGTCAGGAGCCGCCCAAGTTCATCATCCTTGAGTACAACGGAACCAAGAAAAAAGACGAGCGGCCGGTCGTGCTGGTCGGGAAAACGATCACCTTCGATACGGGAGGGATCTCGCTGAAGCCAGCCGAAAATATGGAGCATATGAAGGCCGATATGACGGGGGGAGCCGAGGTGCTGGCGTCGATCCGGGCAGCGGCCAGACTCAAGCTCCCTCTGCGCCTCATCAGTATCCTGCCCGTGGCGGAAAATATGCCTGGGGGCCGGGCGATGAAGCCGGGCGATATCGTGACGACACTGTCGGGAAAGACCGTCGAAGTGCAGAACACGGATGCGGAAGGCCGGCTCATCCTGGCCGATGGCCTCGCCTATGCCATGCGCTATAAACCGGCGGCCCTGATCGACATTGCCACGCTTACGGGGGCTTGTGTAGTAGCGCTCGGCCAATTTGCCATCGGGATGTTCGGCACCGACCAGGCGCTCAAAGAACAGGTGCGAAAGTCTGGGCAGAAGGCTGGCGAGCGAGTGTGGGAGATGCCCTTGTGGGAGGAATATTTCGAACAGCTCAAGAGCGATGTCGCCGACATGCGCAACATCGGTGGCCGTGGCGGCGGCATGATCACCGCGGCGCTCTTTTTGAGCAAGTTCGTGGGGGACTGCCCCTGGGTACATCTCGATATTGCCAGTACGGATTGGAGCGAGCGGGAACGGGCCTACATTCCGAAGGGGCCCACTGGAATCGGCACGCGCTTACTGTTGCAATACCTCATTGACCGTAGCTTATAAGAATGGCCCGCAGGCTGTTTAGAAAGGCCGTCCAGCAAGGCCGCAGGCGAGTCGAAACCGGAGGCGTACCCTCCTGGAGTACGTTGAGGATTTCGATGAGCCGAGAACGAAGCTGGCGGACTTTATCAACAGCCTGCTGAAAGATTTCATGACTTCACGCGACAAGATCGGGCAACTCTTCATGGTCGGATTTCTGGGCACGTCGGTGACGCCCGATCTGGCTTCGTTCATCAAAGAGTACAAGCCGGGCGGTGTGATTCTCTTCTCGCGGAATCTGGAATCCGTCGGCCAGATGGTCGACCTGACCAATGACCTGCAAGCCTGCAGTCCCCATTCGCCGCTGTTGATTTCGATCGATCAGGAAGGCGGTCGGGTTTCCCGTCTACCGAAAGGCTTTACGATTTTCCCGCCCTGCGACCTGTTGGGCCGCAGCGGGTCAACTGAATTGGCCTACGCGGCTGCTGCAACCATTGCCAAAGAACTGAGGGCGGTGGGCGTGAACATGAATATGGCGCCGGTGCTCGACGTCAATAGTAATCCGGACAATCCAGTCATCGGCGATCGGGCGTTCGGCACGACGCCGGCTGTGGTCTGTGAGTTGGGGATGGCGACCGCCGCGGGGCTGCAAGGCAACAGGGTCGTGGCCTGCGGGAAACATTTTCCCGGTCACGGGGATACCAATACCGATTCCCACAAAGAACTTCCGGTGGTCGAGGCATCACGGGAACGGTTGGAGACCATCGAGTTTCCCCCATTCCGTCATGCGATTGCGCAGGGGATCGCGTCGATGATGACCGCGCACGTGCTCTACCGGGCCCTCGATCCAGAATTGCCTGCCACGCTTTCGCCGGCTATCATCAACAGTTTCTTGCGCCAGGAGTTGAAATACGATGGGGTGGTGTTGACGGACGACTTAGAAATGCACGCGATCATCGACCATTACGGCGTGGAAGACGCTGCGGTACGTGCGGTGCTGGCGGGATGCGACGTCCTGTTGATTTGTAAAGATCGGGATCGGGAAGTCGCCGCCTTCGGAGCCGTAGAGCAAGCGGTGGCGTCAGGCGCGATTTCCACAGAACGATTGAACCTCTCTGCGGCTCGGATCTCCCGCCTGAAAGACCGGTTCATCAAGCCCTACAAGCCCGTCACGGTCTCCGATGCGAGGCTCATCGCAGGTTGCCAAAGCCATCAATCGTTGCTGCGCACGATCGAGCAGGTACGGGCGCGTTTCTCGTGAAGCGTCGTTCGTGAAGCGTGAACCGCTAGGATCGGGCGAGAGGCACGGGACCTGAGCTGCTTTCCCATTGCAGATTGCCTGTTGATTCCCCTACAGTGCACAGCATGATCCGCACCTTTCAAGGTATCAAACCCACCGTTCCCGCATCCTGTTTTATCGAAGAGACCGGCATCGTCATCGGCGACGTCGTGCTGGGTGAGCATTGCAGCGTCTGGTTCCATACTGTCATTCGCGGAGACGTGCACTCTATCAGGATCGGTGACCGGACGAACGTGCAGGATCTCTGTATGCTCCATGTCACCCACGATACCCATCCGCTGAGCATCGGCAACGAGGTGACCATTGGCCATGGGGTAATACTCCACGGCTGCACGATCAAAGACCGTGTACTGATCGGGATGGGCGCGATCATCATGGATGGCGCCGTAATTGGAGAAGACTCCGTCGTAGGGGCCGGCGCGCTGATTACCGAACAGACCATCGTCCCACCCAACAGCCTGATCCTTGGTTCACCCGCGAAGGTAAAGCGATCCGTTACAGCTGAAGAACTCGCATGGATTAAAGAGTCGGCGGAGAACT
>JANOJM010000114.1:0-9089 GCA_031418735.1 Nitrospiraceae bacterium
CATTTTTCTTGTCCAAGGGAGGGAATGATGAAGAGACAATGGTTTCTCACCGTCACGATGGGCACATTGGTGCTGGGTGGGCTGTTCACGGGAGGCTGTGTGTCGATGGGCGATCCGTCCACCTTCGCACAGAGTGCGGGGGTGATCGATCTGAGCGGCACCTCGCCGAACTGGGACAAGGCGCTGCCTGCGGCGCAACGGTTTGTGCTGTTGGCTTCGTTCAACAACGACGCGGTCCGGGATGACAACACCGGGCTGGTCTGGGAGAAGTCCCCGCAGGCCCCGACCGCCACATGGAATGGTGCCCGCTTTATGTGCATCAACAAGAACGTCGGAGGTCAGAAAGGGTGGCGTTTGCCGTCTATCCCAGATCTGGCAAGTTTGATCGACCCCTCCGTGGCCCCTCCAGGGCCGACCCTGCCGTCAGGCCATCCCTTTCAGAACGTCCAGTCGGCTGGCTACTGGTCTGCGACGACAAGTGCCGAAGATGCCTCCGACGCCTGGTTCGTCTACTTCGGCAGAGGCTTCGTAGACCACGACAGTAAGACCCACACAGGCCACGCCTGGTGTGTGCGCGGTGGCATGAATGTGGAGGCGTATTAGCGAAGCGCGCGCGACGGGCGGGACGACGAGGGTTCGAGGTCCGAAGTTCGAGGTTTGAGGCTCGAAGTTATCTAAACATCGAACCCAGAACTTCGGAGAAGAAAAAGGAGAAGTAAAATGGGACAGGCAGAATAACTGATTGCCCCGCCCGCGTGTCCTCGGCGCAGATGGTGGGCTTCCCCAATGCGTCGTGCTCCGGTTCACTAGCCTGGACTGTGCATCGTTTGATCCCGCTACTGTTCCCAGCGCCACAGCCCGCGTCAGCTCTTTTCTTCAGGGCTTGCTCAAAAAGGTTCTATGACAAGGCCGCAGGGAGTTTGAACGCCGAGGCGTACCCTCTGGAGTACGTTGAGGTGGGCAGACGACTGAGAACGAAGTCAGAGACCTTTTTCAGCAGCCCTGTTAGTAGCTGTCGGTCGGTGGGCACGTGCAGATAAGATTCCGATCCCCATAGGCTTCGTCGATGCGGCTCACGCTGGGCCAGAATTTATGGTCCCGCACCCAGGGAGCAGGAAAGGCTGCCCGTTCACGGCTGTAGGGCCGAGTCCATTCGTCGGCTGTCACGACCTGTGCTGTGTGGGGCGCATTTTTCAGCAGATTATTCGTGCGCGGCTGGCGGTCCTCGGCGATGTCCTGTATTTCTGCATGAATCGAGATCAGTGCCTCGCAGTACCGGTCTAATTCAGCCCTCGTTTCGCTCTCCGTCGGTTCGATCATGAGGGTCCCGACAACCGGGAACGAGACCGTCGGAGCATGGAATCCATAGTCCATCAATCGCTTCGCCACATCCATCGCTTCAACTCCCGTCGTCTCCTTGAAGGGACGGAGATCGAGAATAAATTCGTGTGCGACGAACCCCGACGTGCCTGTGTAGAGGACGGGATAGTATTTCTCCAGCCGCTTGGCCATGTAATTGGCGCTCAAGATTGCCATCTGCGTGGCCTTGGTTAAGCCGTCCCGCCCCATGAGGGCGATGTAGACCCAGGAAATCGTGACGATGCTGGGGCTGCCGTATGGCGCTGCCGATACGGCCCCGATGGACTGTTCTCCGCCCAGTTGCATCACCGGATGGCCGGGAAGAAACGGCGCCAGATGCCGCGCCGCCACGATCGGTCCCATCCCTGGCCCTCCCCCGCCATGGGGGATACAGAATGTCTTGTGGAGATTCAGATGGCAGATGTCTGCGCCAATATCGCCGGGCCGACAGAGCCCTACCTGGGCATTCAAGTTGGCTCCATCCATATAGACTTGCCCGCCATGCGTATGGACGATCTGACAGATGCGCCGTACGTCCGCCTCGAAGACGCCGTGGGTCGAGGGGTAGGTCAACATGAGCGCTGAGAGCCGATCGCGATGCTGAGCAGCCTTGGCTTCAAGATCGGCTAACTCCACATTGCCCTGTCGATCGCAGGCGACCGTCACCACCGTCATGCCCACCATCGACGCGCTGGCTGGATTTGTGCCGTGTGCGGATAGGGGAATCAAACAGACATCCCGATGTCCTTCCCCCCGACTCCGGTGATAGGCCCGGATCACCATCAGCCCCGTATACTCGCCCTGAGAGCCTGCATTCGGTTGCAAGGACACGGCGGAGAATCCGGTAATCTCGGCCAGCCAGGCCTCCAGTTGATGGAATAATTCTTGATACCCTTTGGTCTGCTCAATCGGCGCAAAGGGGTGAAGCCGTGAGAACTCCGGCCAGGTGACCGGCAGCATTTCGGCCGTCGCATTCAGCTTCATGGTGCAGGATCCCAGCGGGATCATTGAATGGACGAGCGACAGATCTTTCGCTCCGAGACGGTGGATATACCGCAGCATCTCATGTTCCGTGTGATAGCGATTGAAGACCGCATGGGTCAGGTACTTGCTGGTGCGGGCGAGGTTCGCCGGGAAACCTATGGTGATGTTATGGCTCAAGTCCCGCACGTGAAAAGGCAGCCGATCGTGGCCGGCAAAGATTTCCATCAGGCGGCGGATTTCGTCTTCCGTGCTCACTTCATCCAGCGCAATCCCGATGGAGTGGTCCTCATGCCGACGAAGATTGATGCCTGCTCCGTTGGCCCGGATCAAGATGGACTCGGACTGCATCTTCGTCAGGCGAACTCGAATCGTATCGAAGTACGATTCCGCTACAATATCGAATCCGAGCTGCCGCAATCCCGCCACCAGCACCGCAGCCAAGCCATGCACGCGCTCGGCAATCCGTCGCAAGCCCTCCGGCCCGTGGTAGACCGCATACATGCTTGCCATGATGGCCAAGAGCACCTGTGCCGTACAAATGTTGCTCGTCGCCTTCTCACGTCTGATGTGTTGTTCGCGGGTTTGCAGAGATAGTCGATAGGCAGACTTTCCTGTGACATCTTTGGACGCTCCAACGATGCGTCCCGGCATCTGTCGCTTAAATGTCTCAGCGGTCGAAAGAAACGCGGCATGGGGACCGCCAAATCCGAGTGGGACACCGAATCGTTGAGTGGAGCCCACGGCGATATCGGCTCCGAATTCTCCCGGTGGACGCAGAAGGGTTAAGGCCAGCAGATCGGTGGCGACCACCACAAGAACTCCGGCCGCATGGGCCTGCGCCACCAGCGAACTGTAATCCCCCACATAGCCGTCGGTGGCCGGATACTGGATCAGAATGCCGGCCAGCTGAGGCTGGGAAAAGTCGATGGTCTGGGTCGCTCCTACATGCAGCGTCATACCGAGCGGTTCCGCCCGTGTCTGCATCACGGCAATGGTCTGGGGATGACAGTCCTGCGATGCGAAGAACGCTGTCCGTTCGTGGCCGGACGAACGGGAAATGGTGAGACACATGGCCATCGCCTCTGCTGCCGCCGTGGCCTCATCCAGGAGCGAGGCGTTGGCTAAGGGCAAGCCGGTGAGGTCGGTCACCAGCGTTTGGAAATTCAGGAGGGCTTCCAAGCGGCCCTGGGCGATTTCGGCTTGGTAGGGAGTGTATTGGGTATACCAGGACGGGTTTTCGAAAATATTGCGCTGAATCACACCGGGAGTAACGCAGTCATGATAGCCCATGCCGATCAATGAACGGTAGATCTTGTTTTCTGCGGCCAGGGAGCGGATCTCTTCCAGCACGGCTTGTTCGCCGCGGTGAAGGGGCAGATCCAATTCTTTCCGTAGACGAATATCGGCGGGCACGGTTGCCTTGCTCAGTTCTTCCAGCGATTGCAAACCGAGCGTGGCCAGCATCTCCTGAGCGTCTGCGTCGCTAGGACCAATATGGCGATGGGTAAACTTGTCGGTCGGGCTTAGAAAGTCCGGTGTGGCCATGGCGTGTGTCTTGTCCTTTGGATATGTCCTGTCGGGTTGAGAGGCTTGATATGCTGGCTGACTCATTTGTGGCTAGGAGAATATCATGCCCACTTCCTGTTTCCAAGAGTTGCAGAAGAGTTTCTGAACTTGCCTTTGAACTGTGAGTCACGTATGAGTGCGGACATCAAAGCTGTAAAAGGCAAGACGTGAAAGGTGAAACGTAGGACTGTCCGAAACCTTTCACCATTGACGTTTCACGTTCCACGGATCGGACCTGCAGTTCATGAAACAACACGACATTTTGATCATCGGGGCAGGTCTGGCAGGGATGAGGGCGGCAATTGCCATACCGCCGGATCTCGATGTCGCCGTGATATCCAAGGTCCATCCGGTGCGCAGCCACTCTGTGGCAGCCCAAGGGGGCATCAATGCGGCACTGGGAGGGAACGATTCCTGGGAAGCCCATGCCTATGACACCACGAAGGGCGGACTCTATCTCGGCGATCAGGATGCGATCGAGGCGATGTGCCGAGAAGCTCCTGACGACATTCTTGAATTAGAACGGCTCGGCGTCATCTTCAGCCGCGATGACCAGGGACGGATCGCCCAACGTCCGTTCGGCGGAGCTGGCTTCCCCCGCACCTGTTACGCCGCCGATCGTACCGGCCATGCCATCCTCCACGCCATGTACGAACAGCTGCTCAAGCGGCGCATCGCCGTGTATGAAGAGTGGTATGTCACCACGTTGATCGTGGAAGACGGAGTCTGCCGTGGAGTTGTCGCATGGGATCTGATCCATGGAGGATTGCATGCGATCGGGGCTAAAGCTGTCATTCTAGCCACGGGGGGTAGTGGGCGCGTTTTCCTGACGAGTACGAATGCCGTGATCAACACCGGTGATGGCATGGCGCTCGCGTATCGTGCCGGGGCTCCATTGGCGGACATGGAGTTTGTCCAGTTCCATCCCACTACTCTCAAGGGCACTGGTATCCTCATCACCGAAGGGGCTCGCGGAGAAGGAGCCTATCTATTAAATACGCTGGGCGAACGGTTTATGAAGACCTATGCCCCGCAGCAGATGGAACTGGCCACCCGCTCCACTGTTTCATTGGCTATCGGGCAAGAAATCCTGGAAGGCCGCGGGGTCGACGGGTGTGTGTTACTGGACTTGCGGCACCTTGGGCGCCAGCGCATTCTCGAACGGCTCCCTCAGATCAGAGAACTCGCGATTGAGTTTGCCGGCCTCGACCCCATTGAAACTCCCATTCCTGTTCGCCCCGGCGCGCACTATCAGATGGGTGGGGTTCGGACCAATCAATGGACCGAAACAGGCATTCCCGGTCTCTACGCGGCCGGTGAATGTGCCTGTGTCAGCGTGCATGGCGCCAATCGGCTCGGAGGGAATTCACTTCTTGAAACGATTGTATTCGGTCGGCGCGCCGGAGTTCGAGCCGGAGAATACGCTCGAACCGTCACAGGCCGGGTCCCGACAACAGATCAGCTTACAATCGAGCAGGGTCGCGTCCAACGGTTACTGGCGCGGGAGGGATCGGTCAGAGCCTGGCAGATTCGGGAAGAACTCGGCCAGTTGATGAGCCTCAATCTTGGCCTCGTTCGGACGCACGAATCCATGTCTGCTACGATCTCGGCGCTCACGGCACTGACCCACCGCGCCGGCTTTGTCACGGTGCAGGACAAGGGACGGGTGTTTAATACGGATCTCTTACAGGCCTTCGAGCTCCAATCGTTGCTCGATGTTGCAGAGACCATCGTCGCCAGCGCCCTGGCTCGGCAAGAGAGTCGTGGCGCCCACTACCGGTCGGACTTTCCAAAACGGGACGATGCCCAGTGGATCAAGCATACGTTGGCAACCAGAACACCTGACGGACCGGTCTTACAGTATGCTCCTGTTGCAATTACGCGATTCCAACCGAAGTAGTACCCCATATGTCTGCATGTACCAATTTTTATTGCGTGTTCATATACGGGATCAACATTCCAGGGTGCCCAACTTTCACGCGCGCGATCATCCAAGAACGACTGAGTTGCTCTGGTCAGGACGATTTCACGCTTGCCTGGATAGGGCCACGGCCAGATACACTCGTCATCAAGTCTCAAACCAGAGACTCTGCCACGTATGTAGCCGAATGGGTTGCTAGGCAGATTGGCCGTCCTGCCATCGGACGTGATTCTGATTGTATTGGAGCCCTATACTCTAAGGCGTTAGATCTGGCCAAAATGCAATTTAAAGAAAGGGTTGACCCTATAAAATGCACGGTTAAGTTAGGCAACGGCCTGTGGAAGCTTGGCGCTGTTTTCGCGAATCACGGTGTTCCCGGACCAGTGGTTATGAAAGATACGACGGTTGTGAAAGTCCTGACAAGATTCCGGGAAGACACCGTTATCGTTCTGAAGAGAGAACAAATGGACTCCGGGGTTCGAATAACATGGGGAGAACGGGTTAACAAGGTTGTCCGGAGCCCTTGGCAATCTGCTTTGTCTCGTTCTGTGCTTTGCACCAGTCGTTCAGTTACGACTTTGCGCAAGGCTCTTGAAGCCTCGGCAGATCTGTCGCGCAGCCACTAGCAATATGGCCAAGCCATGAGAAAAGCGGCGGACATCTACCTCCAAGCATGCCTGAATACGTTCAGCGAGGTCAGCGAGAAAAAATACGGCAGGCCTTTCAACTTCCGCGCAATTGAAATTTCGGTGGGGCATCTTCGAGGGAAGAAACCACTTACCTATACAGACTTACAATACTTTGAATCCTCAGAACATTGGTGGTTCAAGGACTATTGGGCTTTCCCTCCACAAGACCGTCTTGTGTCAGCACTCAGAGACAAAAGGTTCAACTTCTGGCAATTACCAAAGAATGAGGCTCAAACCTTACGAGACCTCTTGGATGCGTTCAAGTCAATCGAGCTAGTATCAATTATTCTTCGATTCATCCGACCAGAACACTACGGTATTATCAGCCCACCTGTTGAGCGTGTCCTTGATGTCCGAAGAGGAAGTGATGCGGTCGAAACCTATCTCAACTACACCGGTGACCTCCGCAATATTCAAAAAGAGTATTCGCTGCCTCGCGTAGCCGACGTTGACATGGCATTATGGGTTCTGCACGAGAGATGTTTTGGTACACTCCAAGATTCAGAGATCAAGGACCTGTATTTCAATGACCCCTTCATGCTTCGCTTACGAGCCAGGAATCTTGTGGGTCCACTTTCTCAACTGTCGCACTCGCAATTGGCTCAGGCCCTAGAAAATGTTCATCCGGACCTGGCTGGTTTAATTGCTTGCTACAGATTTGAAATTCTTATCAGGGAAATCGCGCAAAAGTTAAAAGTGGTCGAGCTTGGTTCGCGTTTGAATCTACGTGAAGTCATAGATCGACTCCCCAATACTGGCAAGATAGATTCTCTCAGAAAAGCAACTTGGACACGTCTATACCGAATCAGGAACGGATACTTCCACGAGGATCGAGAGCCTAACGACAAACAGAGAGCGGATCTAATCGAAGAAGTCCTTCGCCTTGAGAGGGAGTTGCCAGCTTTTCGATCTCAGTGATAGGCTGATATGTGTTACCCTGCAGGCTGATCAAAAAGCCCTCCAGCGAGGCCGCAGGGAGCGAAGACCCCGGAGCGTACGCGGTTGGGTACGTGAGGAGTCTGAGCGACTGAGAACGAAGCTGGGGGGCTTTTTCAGCAGACTGCCATGCGTATTCTAGTCATTGAAGACGAAACAAAGGTCGGCTGTTTCATCAAGCGCGCGCTTGAAGAGGAGAGCTACGCCGTTGACCTCTGTGAAGACGGTGCGAAGGGCCTTGAGATGGCGCTCCACACTAACTACGACTTGCTGATCGTCGACTTGATGCTGCCGTCATTGTCCGGGCTGGAAATTCTCAAGGGTGTCCGCCAGGCCAAGATACAAACCCCCATTCTTATTCTGACCGCCCAATCGCAGGTCGATCAGCGGGTGAAGGGCCTTGACGCAGGAGCAGACGATTACCTTACCAAGCCCTTCGCCATCGACGAGCTGCTGGCCCGCATTCGCGCCCTGCTCCGCCGCGGGTCCACAGAGAGCCCCGGCGTGCTCCAGATCGACGATCTGGCATTGAACCCGGCCACGCGCGAAGTGACCAGAGGCGGTCAGCGGATCGACCTCACCTTAAAGGAATATGCCCTGCTCGAATATCTGATGCGCCATACGGGACGTGTGTTGACCCGTCCTATGATTTCAGAACATGTGTGGAACCAGGATTTTGATACGTTCACGAATGTCATCGATGTCTACGTGAACTATCTCCGCAACAAGATCGACCGGGGCCACTCAAAGAAACTGATTCACACGATTCGCGGAAGCGGATATATGCTGAAGGTCGACTGATGCCGCTTCGCGTCCGGCTCACGCTCTGGTACGGCACCGCGCTCGCACTCATTCTCATCATCTTTTCCACCATCTTGTACCTGGTGACGGCTCGAAGCCTCCGCGACGCGGTCGATGAATCGCTGGGGGAAACTGCTGAGGCGGCCGTTCGGTCGCTGGAAGAACGCGGGTTCCTTCCGCTGATCGACGAAGACGAACTTCTGTCGCAGTTCCCGGAACTGGCCCGCATCGATAAGTTTTTCCAGATCTTCAGCCCCTCCGGGACCATCACGATTCGCTCGCCGAACATGAAACAGCATGAGATGCCTCTGAGTCGCCAGGCGTTGGAAGTGGCTTACTCAGGTCACACGCTGCTCGAGTTTGCCAGATATCCCAAGGAGCCGCCGTTACGCCTCATTTCAGTTCCCATCATCTATCGAGGCAACCTGCTCTATATCATCCAGGTCGGCACCTCGATGGACTCAGTCGAGCAGACCCTGAACCGGCTCCTGCTCGTGCTGCTGGTCAGTATCCCCATCGCGCTGGTCGTGTCGCTCGCCGGCGGCTGGTTCATGGCAGGGCGAGCCCTGCGCCCGGTTGATGCGATCACGCTGGCAGCCCAACGCATTGCCGGAGGCGATCTCACGCAACGGCTCACAGTTCCAGCCTCAGCCGACGAAATCGGTCGCCTGACGAACACGTTTAATAATATGATCGATCGGCTCGAAACGTCCTTTCGGCAGATCGGCCAGTTCAGCAGCGATGCCTCGCACGAATTGCGCACGCCCTTGACGGTCATGAAAGGGGAAACCGAGCTTGCGCTCCGGCGCCCACGCGAAACCGACGACTACAAA
>JANOJM010000115.1:0-2007 GCA_031418735.1 Nitrospiraceae bacterium
TCTCGCATCGCTCAGAGGCTCAACGTACCGAAGCGTACGCCTCGCCTCTTCGCTCGCTGCGGCCTTGCCGGACGGCCTTTTTGAACACCCTGCCGACCTTTCCGTTTCGGCCCGCGACATTCTGGAATCCTGTATGTCCATAGCTCCGAAATCGTTTTTCAGCATCCTGCTAGAAGAGACAATCGCTGTTCCGTTAACTGATGCCAAACCTCGGCCCGCTGATCTTCTTGTGAATCTTTGTCGCTCACCGGCCTGAAGATGGCGCCCCATTCGTCATGGTGAGACTGCCACAGGGACCACCCTGCGACTGGTTCTTGTTGCGCCGCTGTTGCCGGCTCTCGAATCACCTTCACGCTGGCTTGGATGGGCCAGGTCTCCGGCTGGGCGCAATCCGCTTGCCACACCCAGTGGCCCTGTCCATAGGGGCCTGTTTCATGCACGCGCGCGCGTGAGAAATAAAACCCCATCGCACTAGTTCCGACAGCCGCTGCCAGATGCAGCGGACCAGTGTCAGCGCCGACGGCCCAGTGACATCGTTTCAAAACTGTCGCCAGTTGCGGTAGGGTCGTGCGGCCAGTGGCATCCCATAGGCGTCCTGCAATCATGGGCGAGAGCCCATCCTGAATCGCCAGGGCGGTGGTCTGGTCACGTTCGGAACCGATCAGAACAATCGAACAGGGTGAATCCTGCGCAAGCATTGTTGAAATCCATTCTATCCAGACCGATTGGGGAATCGATCGATCCGCGTCGCCGGCTCCCACGACCACCGCAATCCATTGCCCTGACGAGATACCGACCTCAGCTAGGTCGCCAGGAAGATCGATCGAGGGAAGTCGCAAAATGGGCGGCACGGGCGGAGGGGTCACTCCGCACAGTCCACAGAAGGTATCGGAGAGATGGATTCGGTTGGAGCCCCGCGTCTGTGCGACCTGGCGTAAATACAACGCCCAGGGTGACAGCTCCTCATGCAACGGCCCTCGCAGGTAGGGGCCTTGAACCTCGGTTGCCAACAGAGTGGCTGCCAGGATTGCCCGTGGGTGATGATTCAGCACATAAGCCATTTTATAGGGCTCGGTCGTCAACTCGGCGAGGTACTGATCGACTTCGCGCAACCATGACGACTGGAACTCTCCGACGAAGGACTCGGCCCACCGATGCCATTGTTCCCCGTTCCATTGCAAGACCTGCCCCACTTTCGGAAAGAGCCGACCGATGTCTGCCAGCGGGGCAGGACAGAGCAGATCGAGAGGCCTGTGCGGATCGCGAGCCGTGAGTGAGGCGAAGGCCGGCAAGCTCTGGACCAGATCGCCCAGTCTGGCGAGTTGGATCATGAGGGTGCGTGGTGTCATCTATCGTCAAAACTGTGAGGCAACTCCCGCCAACGTACCCTGTGTCGACAAGGCCTTCGCCAATTCTTCAAGCCCCTCATAGGAAGGATCCAGTGTGGAAAGGGTCTGATACTCCTGTCGAGCGGCATCGACCCGTCCGCTTCGTATGAGCACACCGGCCAGCGCATATCGGATGGACAGATCTGCGGGGTTTCTCAATACAAAACTGTGGAGCCGCTCACTCAGTTCCGCCCACAAGCCACGCATGGTGCCCGCTCGCAGAAGCCAATGAATCGCCTCGGCATCGTCAGGGTATTCGTTCAGCACAGTACAGAAATCGTCCCATGCCCGGGCATACTCATCTAGGCCCGTTCGCGCCATGCCCAATCCCATCATAGATTTTTTCCTGTCTCCCTGATGGGTCAGAGCCGTCAGGAACGACTGTTCTGCTTCGGTATAATGTGCTCGCTGCATGTCGAGGATGCCGCGCAAGACCCAGCCCTCGCCATCCTGTGGGAACCGCTTCAGCAATGCGCCGAGATGGGCGTCTGCCTCTGACAGATTCCCTTCTTCCAACGCCATCCGTGCCAGGGCTCTTCTGGCTGCCGGGTCGTCATAATCCGATAGTAGTTTCTGATAGAAGTATCGACTCAATGGCGGATGGCCGATCCTGGCACAG
>JANOJM010000116.1:0-6529 GCA_031418735.1 Nitrospiraceae bacterium
CAGGCCACCCAGCTCAATTTCACCAGACCAATGACAGCATCACCACGACCGTGCCAAGCGGCGGAAAGAAAGGTTTGGTCCTCCTTTCCGTCACCACCGCCTCGGGGGAAAACTCGAAACCGTTTCTCATAAAATAGAGAAAGACGGGCAGCCTGGTCGTCCTCCTGCTCGCGGAACGCGCACGATCAGAATGTGCTCGTTCGACGCGCGCATTCGAGGATCAACCAGGCCACCCTGTGAAGAGAGGGATCAGCGAGCTTGGAGGGAGCGGGTTAGAAACATGGTGGTCGATGCGCGCGGTAAAGGGCAGCCTTGGCCGCTCCTCTAGAGAAAGGTGTAGGGAATTGTGACGTGCTCGCCCGCCCTCAAGAGAGTAGCCGAAGACGAAGCTGGAGGAAGTATTTGAGGAAACTCGTCGGACATGGGACGTAAACCAGGCGAACCGATCTATCTGAAGCGTCATATGCTGGGCCTCGCTCTGTCCGTGGCCTCCCCCATTCTGCTGCCCCTCCTGTACCATCGCTATATCGCACCACTCAGCTTTACGACCATATTCGTCGCAAGCCTGATCATCGCTCTGATAGGAAGCATCGCACTCTACTTCACCTACCGATCCTCGGCTCAGAGCGAACCGTGAGCCGTAAGACGTAAAAGGTGAAACGCATTTCGTTGAAAGGCGGAGCTGATAGCTAATGGCATATAGCGTATGGCTTGGAGGAAATACGGTGATCTTCCTACTACGTTTCACATGTCATCCCTCAAGTCTCACGCGTATCGATCTTTGGAATCGGCTTTGGATGTAGCCAGATCCGATAAAGCCCCAGACATCGCCTAGCCCGCATTATTCATGAGTGTTCCTGCTGCAATCGCCAATGCCTGACTCAAGGGAGACGTGCGAGTCTCGCTCTTCGCGCTTGCCGCGCGCCGATGCGGCATTTCGCGGCGAACCGTCATGAATAATGCGGGCGAGAGAGATCCTCCTCCGTCTCGGCGATGATTGAGCGGTTCGAGATTATCATCTCCCTGGAAGTAGAAACCAGAATCCAACCAGTGTATCCTGCACGGAGTGAACCTGTAGCCGGCAACAACTGCTGCCCTGGATATCTCTGATGAAGTCTGCTGTGCCATTGGTAAGATATGTGGGAGGTCTGTTCGCAATCTCCCTCCTCGTGATTGTTGGCTGTACAACCCCCTCGAAGCAGCCGACAACCGTAGGTCCCTATTGCAACATTTCGTGGGATAAAACGAACAACCCGAAGGTAGCCTGGTACCAGCTCACATTGATCGACCAGCGCAAGCAGGCAAAGATCGTACGGCTCATACCCGCAGCTACCACCACTGTGTCCTGCCGTGACGTCGGAGCCAATCATGAAGGAATCTGGGAAGTGACCGTACAATCCTGTTACGACAAATCGGCCTGTGGGCTCCCCACTGAGGCCGCACTCATGCACATCACCACCAAGTAAGGAATCGAGGCTGGTCTATTTGCTTCATTTGGTTGGTTTGGTTTCTTTGGTTCAATGAACGAACAATCAAGAGAACCCACCCCGTCTCGCTAATCCCACCGCCACACTCGTTACCCTCGTTTCACCTTTCACGTTTACCGTCTCACGTTTTCGGAAAGGCAGGATGATTTCTCCAGAGGAAAACGGTATTCTTTACGGCTACCAGTGCCGGGGCACATTGTTTTTGGCAGAGCAAGAAAGGAAGTCCATGAGTTCAACTGCTGGCATCTCCCCATCGAGTCAATTTAGGAAGCTCCTTCTATCGGAACAATTAGAATTCATCTGTGAAGCCCATAACGGCCTCAGCGCAAAGATCATCCAAGAAGCAGGCTTTCGAGGCATTTGGGCCAGCGGCCTTTCTATTTCAGCGCAATTCGGCGTCCGTGACAACAATGAAGCCAGCTGGACCCAAGTCCTGGAAAACCTGGAATTCATGTCCGATGCGACCACGATTCCAATTCTCCTCGATGGCGACACAGGCTACGGCAACTTCAATAATATGCAGCGTCTGGTCCGCAAACTGGAGCAGCGCCGCATCGCCGCGGTCTGTATCGAGGACAAGCTCTTCCCCAAGACGAACAGTTTTATTAAGGGGAACGCCCAACCCATGGCGGACATGCAGGAGTTCTGCGGCAAGATCAAGGCAGGCAAAGACGCACAGACCGATCCAGACTTTTCCATTATCGCCCGAGTGGAAGCCTTCATCTGCGGCTGGGGGCTGTCGGAAGCCCTGCGCCGTGCCGAGGCCTATCATCAAGCCGGGGCAGACGGCATCCTCATACACAGCGCCCTGTCGGTGCCGGATGAAATCCTGGCATTCAAGCAAGAATGGGGCAATCGCTGCCCCGTCGTGATCGTGCCGACGAAATACTACGCCACCCCCACCGATGTATTTCGGCAACATGGATTTTCAATGGTGATTTGGGCCAATCACATGCTGCGGACTGCCGTGGCTGCCATGCAGAAGACCGCAAGGACTCTCAAGGAGGATGAACACCTGCTCTCCATTGAAGACAAAGTTGCACCGGTCTCCGAAATCTTCCGCCTGCAAAACGCCGCTGAACTCCAAGAAGCAGAAGACCGCTATCTGCCCAAAGGCGCCGAGGACACTTGCGCCATCGTCCTTGCTGCCTCCCGCGGAAAAGAGTTGGGGGAACTCACCGAACAGCGACCCAAAACGATGGTCAACATTCAGGGCACACCGATCCTCTCCCACATTGTTGACGCCTACAATGCTGTCGGCATCAAAGATATTGTGGTAGTCCGGGGCTATAAAAAAGTAGCCGTCAATCTGCCCAACCTGACCTATGTCGATAACGACGAATTTGCAGACACAGGCGAACTGGACTCCCTTTTGAAAGCCCTCCGATCCCGGAAAGGGCCGGCACAGAGCACGGTCATTTCCTACGGCGACGTGCTGTTCAACAAATACATTCCCCAGTCTCTCTGCCAGGAGACGGATGACTGTGTGGTTTTCGTCGACAGCAATTGGCAGGAGCAGAGCAGTTATGCCCGCCTCGGCGGCTTTACCAAGTGCACCATTCCCAACTCACGAAGGGCCTTCAACGCAAAGATCTATCTCAAGCAACTGGGGGACAACCTCCCCAAAGAATCCATCCATGGCGTCTGGATGGGGTTCCTCAAAGTCTCACCCAGCGCAGCCAAGCTCATCACTGACATCATCGCTGAGATGCTGGCCAAACCAACTAGTCGCAAAGCCGGCATCCCTCAACTGCTTCAAGAACTCCTGAAACGGCAGCATCCCGTCCGGGTGCTCTACACGGCAGGTCACTGGCTCGACATCAACAGCATCGAAGATGTGGTCCAGGCAGGGAATTTCTAAAAGCGGTTCATCTGGTCTATTTGGTTGGGCTGAAGATCCCGTAGAAGTCTTCAGAACATTGAGGGTCAGGCGTGACTATTGACTTGTTTGTGCCACTCTCTTTGATCCGGAATTGTGCTTCACGTCTTGCCATCAAACATCTCGTGGCAGATAGCGAGAAGCTTCCCTGAACTGGGCAATTGGACTCCCTGTCGAGCGAAGCGTATGATGACTCGTCATATGATTCAGCGGTTATGCTGCACCATACTGACAGGGAGAACCGGGCCATGGCTTCGGTACTTTCCTACTCTGTGCCTTCCCTTCACTACTCCAGCGATCCTCACGACCAGCTGACTCAGTCGCCTTGTGCAGGCCAGGGTTTCCACTCACCTCACGATATTCCAGATTCCAGCTTGACGGTTCAGCTGATCCACTCACCCATCGCTATGATTGTGTCCCCTATCATCTGCAATTCACATCACCCCTTCATGGAACCTCGGCGAATGACGCCGACGTACTTATGAAGAAACCAAGGAGGTTCCTATGAAATCCTTCAACAAGTTGCGACGGGGAGCTCTCATACTGCTGTTCGGGTTGAGCGTCACCGGATTCGCCGGATCGAGCAACGCGGCGACGGAAGGGACGTCTTTTAATCTGCCTGTGGAAAGGGTGGCAGACTATCTGTACGCCCTGATTGAAGCGGACCGTGAAGTGTATACCAAGCACGTCGTTGAACGGCTGCAGAACAAAGGGGTGGTCGTGGCCTCGGAGAACTGGGAAGAAAAAAATACACTGCCTCTCCCGGCTCAATTCCTGATGGAGTCCGGCCGCGTCGTGGCCAAAAAAGGGCTGGGCATACAGTACCGATTAATCAGCCTCTGGCCGATCAACAAGCGGAATGGCGCCTCAAGCGAGTTTGAGAAGTTAGGGCTTGGAACGATCCTCACTCATCCGACCAAACCCTATACCGCTTTTGTGAAGGAAGGGGGAACCAGGTACTTCCAAGCCGTCTATCCGGACCTTGCTGTGGCCCAGGCTTGCATCGGCTGCCACAATTCCCATCCGGACAGCCCCAAACGGGATTTCAAGATCAATGACGTGATGGGGGGAATTGTGATCAGTATTCCGGTGAAATAACGCTGTAGGCTGAAGGTTAGGTTGAAGACTGAAATGTTCGGACTCCGACCTTCAGCCTAATCCGTAGCCTACTAACTTTTCGCGCACCGGAATCCGGGGAAGTATAGGCTCCTGAACGACGGGGGATCCCAGTACCGATCCGAGGATCGCAGGTTTCGTGCACTGGTGTTCCAGGCGCCGCCACGGATCACTTTGAACCCGCCTTTCGGCAGCCCTTCCGGGTTCTGCTGCGGACTGCTCTTATAATAGTCCGTCTCGTACCAATCGCTGACCCATTCCCAGACGTTACCGGCCATGTCATACACACCATAGGGACTCTTGCCAGCTTCCAACGTTCCCACCGGCAGCAATGCCTCATAGTTGTGCGACCCGGTCTTCCCATAGTTCGCGTGGAGCGGCGTCGGAGGATCGTTGCCCCAGGGAAAGAGGCGGCCATCCGTCCCTCGCGCCGCCTTTTCCCATTCCGCTTCCGTCGGCAGCCGCTTGCCGGCCCATTTGCAATAGGCCGCCGCATCCGCCCAATCTACATTGGCGACTGGGCGCTTGTGATGTGCCGATTGGTTCATCGTATTCCAGTCTAACGGGGCGTGGGCCTCTCCTGACCGAAGAAACTCCTCATACTGTCCCACCGTGACTTCGTATACATCAATGGAGTAGGCATTCAACTGGACCTTGTGCACTGGTCGTTCGTCTGAATCACCATCCTGACTCCCCATCGTAAACTCACCCGCCGGTATCGATACCATCGACCCCAGTGGCGGACGAGGTGATGCAGGCTTCTCTTGACTCTGCTTCTGCGTCGTGACTGGCTCCTTCGTGCCCTTATCCTCTGGCGCTGCGGCCATTGCCGGGTAAGCCGCAAGCCCAAGCAACACAACCAGTACAAGCATCCGTCTCATGAACCGCCTCCAGATTTTACTAAATGCACCATGGCAGCCTACCCACACTTCACCCAATGGGCGGGAACTATAAAGCCTCGCACATCAGAAAAACAACCGTGCAGAGCTCCGACTCTTTCCTCTAGCCCCTAGCCTCGCGCCCCTCGCCTGGGCTGTTGGCACAATTTCACGCCAAACTTTATGAATAATAAAATGTGAGCTTAGACGCTAGAGCCTATTGGTTCTTCGCGCACCGGAACCCGTTGAGTCCCTGGTCTGTCGGCGAAATGAGGCTCCGATTCGAAGAGCGCATCGCCCGAGGATTGCTGTTCCAGGCACCGCCACGGACCGCCCTGGTCCCACCCGTCGACGGCCCTGTCGGATTCTTCGACGGGCTGACCTTATAATAGTTATAGTCGTACAAGTCACTGACCCATTCCCAGACATTCCCGGCCATGTCATAGATGCCATAGGGACTCTTGCTCGCTTCGAACGAGCCCACCGGCGCCAATACCGCGTGATTGTTCCAGTCCGATTTCCCAAAGTTCGCATGAAGCGGCGTCGGAGCTTCGTTACCCCACGGATAGATGCGGCCATCTGTCCCCCGTGCCGCCTTCTCCCACTCCGCCTCGGTCGGCAACCGCTTGCCGACCCATTTGCAGTATACGGATGCATCCGTTGAATCCACATTGGCAATCGGACGCTTCTGATTCGCCGGTTGGTTCATCGTCTTCCAATCCGAGGGCTGATCGATCCCTTTCGCCTGCAGAAACGCCGCATACTGCCCCACCGTCACTTCATACACATCCATGGAAAATGAATCCAGATAGACCTTGTGTTCCGGCTGTTCGTCTGAATCTCCCGCCGCACTTCCCATCATAAACTCTCCCGCCGGCACCACCACCATTGCCCCCTCTGGCGGTTTGACCACCGCAGGCTTCTCCTGACTTTGCTTCTGCCCTGTAGCCAGTTCCTTGGCGCCCTTTTCAACTGGCGCCGCGGCCATTGCCGGGTACGCAGCGAGTCCAAGCAACGCAACTATTACAATCATCCTCATGAACCGCCTCCACATTTCGTTGAAGGAACCATGACAGCCTGAACTAATCCACATCATTCATGAAGTTTCTGCTGCAAACGCCGATGTTCAGGCGAACGGCTCTTTCCTCTAGCCTCGCGCCACTCGCCTA
>JANOJM010000117.1:0-4581 GCA_031418735.1 Nitrospiraceae bacterium
CATTGCAAGCCGGACAGGAATTTTGACTTTGACAGGCGCGGAGCCTTCGGAAACGGAACGGATGAGAGATCGCCGAGTTCAGTCATGGTGAGACGACACTAATCGGCCAGACACACGTTTGTCCAGTTCTTCTGGTCTGTCAGGTCTATCTTGTCTGTTCGGTCTGTCTCGTGTGCTCGGTTGAACGAAACTAACCAGATAGACCAAATGAACAAGACAGACTGACGTATTTTTCAGCAACCTGTTAGTCAACATCCTGTTAGGATGGCCCGCCATGACATCCGGCGTTTCACAAATCAGAAAATCCGTCCTGACCCTGGCCTTACCGGTCACAGTCAGCACCCTGCTCCAACGCACCGAAGGTATCGCCGCCGTCTTCCTCGTCGGTGGTCTCGGCGCCACATCCATCGCAGCCGTCGGACTTGGCCAGTTGCTGGCCTTCATGGCCACCACGCTCGTCTCCGGACTATCGGTAGGAGCCAACGTCCTCATCGCCCAACTGTGGGGCGCTCGCCGCACCAAAGATGTCGGAGAAGCCGCCACGCATCTCCTTGGATTGGCCGCCATCGTATCCTGCGCACTTGTGGGACTTGGATTGTCCCTGAATCGTGTCATCATGGAGCTATTGGGCGCGAAACACGATGTCATCACACTGGCCCTTCCCTACTCGAACTTCATCTTTCTGGTCATTCCCTGCACGATCTTCCTGCAGGTTCTCTCTTCGATTATACAAGGCACCGGAGACACCAAAACTCCCATGTACGCCTTGATCGCAGTGAATCTCCTGTATCTCACGATCGCCTACCCACTGGTCTACGGGCTCTGGGGATTCCCTGCTTTGGGTATTACCGGTGCAGCCGTGGCAGCTGGTATCGCAGAAGGAACGGGCGTGACCTATCTCCTCTGGGCCTGCCGAAAGCTTTTCAAAAAATCACTCCACCTACGACGTGATCTCTTGCGCTCCACTTGGCAGATTGGCGCGTCGGTTTCCGGTGAGCGGATCTTTCAACAGGCAGGGATTATTCTCTACACCAAGATAATTCTCATGTACGGCACGGTGACCTACGCCGCCCATCAAGTCGGCTTGTCGATCGAATCCCTCTCGTTCCTACCGGGATATGGCTTCGCGATCGCAGCAGCCACGATGGTGGGGCAGAGTATCGGCGCGGGGAAATATGTCCGGGCCAAACTCGAAAACTGGGAGGCGAATCGCCTGGCCGGTATCGCGATGGCCTCAATGGGCCTGCTGTTCTTTTTCTTTCCCTATGCGCTGCTCCGGACCTTTACCAACGACGAAGCCGTCGTCGAACTCGGCACGGTGTTTCTGCGCATCGTCGCCATACTCCAAGTGCCGCTCGCCCTCACCATGGTCCTAGCCGGATCGTTACGCGGAGCCGGCGATACCAGGTTCATCATGGTGGCGACAACAATCGGCATGTGGGGAATCCGCCTGCCCATCGCCGTCATCGCAGGCCCCTGGCTCGCGCTCGATGTGCTTTACGTCTGGTGCGCCATGATCGCAGATTGGACGGTCCGAATGGGGCTGCTACTCTGGCGCTACCGATCGGAACGGTGGAAAGCGATTCAGGTCATTCGCTAATCTGGTTTGTTTGGTCTATCTGGTTCATTTGGTTCATCTGGTTAGTTTCATTCAACCAAACAAACCAACTAAACAAGAGAAACTATCCGGCTCTCGCGCTTCACGCGCAGGGGGCGGTAATTTTTGTATTGATTTCACTGATCGAGAGTCAGTAGGTTATCCGACAAGGTGGCAGGAGAACTGAATAGTGCCTGCTACCCTGAGCGTAGAGATGTTTCTACGCTAAAGCGGTTGCAGTAACATCAACAAAACTATTACCTTTAAAGGGAGATCATCATGAAAACCAAAGCAACTTTCTACCACGCAGGATGCCCAGTGTGCGTCGCAGCCGAGAACAGCGTCGCCAACGCCCTGGACCCGACGAAGTATGACGTGGAACACGTCCATCTCGGTACGAACAAAGCGCGGGTGAAAGAAGCAGAAGCAGCCGGTGTGAAGTCGGTGCCTGCTCTCGTGATGAATGGAGCGGCGTTTCACATTAACTTCGGCGCCGGCATCGACGCATTGAAGTAACCGATTCAGTCTGCTGACTGGTCTGAGTTCAGGGGGTGTGTCTAACGACACGCCCCCTTTTTCGTTGTCCAACATTCCGGTTCAGCGGCGGCATGAAAGCGCCGTCTGCTGCAACCGCTGATTGGGTTGTGCTGCGCGGGCCAATCAGTGAAGGGCCATCCGTAGGTTAGTCAGCGGACGCACGAACTTGGCTTGCGATTTTGGTCAGAAACTTCGCGAGCCCGTCCACGTGTTTTCCACCTTGATGGACGGGTACAATTTCTCTGCGTTCATTCAGCTTCGGAAGTTCACCAGTGATAGCGTAGATTATCGTCTGGATGCTTGCTTCGACCCCCGATAGGATTTCCTCCTTGCTCTGCGAAGGAAAGACAAGCGAAAGCTGCGTTGCATCTGCCGTGGCACGAGCCAGTTTTCCATGAGCTGAGAGATTGAGCCGATCAACCGTACCAGCCTTTCCAACGTACCAATACACCTCTGGGCGTTGGCACCAAGCAACATAGACAAAGCCACGCGGCGGAGCCTCCTTTGAGTCAAACATGCCCTGGATTTGATCTTGATCAGCGCGCAAGTTGTTTTTCAGCTTCAGATCCACAATGCGGCCGCTTGAAAGTACCTTCTCGTGTAGATACCCGGCCGCATCGAGACATTCTGAGTGAATACGCGTCTCCTCTGCCGCATCTTTTAATTCCTTCTCCGCCCTTGCCGAGAGTTCTGACCATGTTCCATTGCGAAGCACACTCGCCACCAGACCTGCGAGGTGTCTGGTGCTACGTTCAAGCGAACTCCTATGCCCTTCGTTGACTCGGTCGGACAGTTGTCTGAGCTTTTCTTCGAACGGCATGTTTCCCTCCCACGCTATGAAATGAGTCTGGCTAACTATTGAGTATCAGGTCGCATAGTACGCGAAATCGGCCCGAAAATTACTCTGTGATTTTTGTGTCGGCTCAAGCCTTCTCAACCAATAAAACCGCTGTTTGGTTTGTCCGGTCTATCTGGTTTATTTAGTCTGACTCAATTATTTGCTTGAACCAGACAAACCAGATAGACCAAATGAACCAGACAGACCAGTTCTCAGCAATTCGTTGGCCGCGTGTCTCTTCCTGTTCCGATGGTCACCTCGATTCTTGCGACCCCCTTCACATTGGCGCACAGATCTCCGAGACCTGGTGTCACCAGCCGGAAGGGACCGCCTTTCGCATCAGGCAATGCTGCTCCATCGAGTTCGTAGACGAGGACCCCGTACTCTCTCGCCTGTTGCAGTGTAAGACAGGCTGAGTATTTCCCGTCTGAGGCATGAAAGGTGACATGGTCTGCCCCGATGGCCAGCGCTGGAATATCGAGCAGACCCTTCACCCGAATCCCTTTTCCCATCATGCCTGGCATCACCGTCGAGATATCGACCTGATGTTCTGCCGGCAAGGATGCGATCGCGGAATGATCGAGCGCGACAGGTTGGACCACCGATCCGTCGATCCGCAGAATACCTGGGCCGGTTCGATCCCGCTCAGTGATAGTCTTGATCACTGCTGTCAACATGTCGTTCAACGGCGTCGGAATGCCGAATTCCCGACCGAGCTTCGCGACATACCCATTCAAATAATCGATCTCGGTCGGCCTGCCGGCCTTCCAATCGTCATACATCGAGGTATGGATATCCCGAATCTCTTGGGTCCAACGGACCACCTTCTCTGCCATGTCGTGGGCTAACGGCACTTTCGCGCTGGCCGCCACTGCCATGATTTCGCCCACGATCTGGTGGATTACTCCTAGCATCTCGGGGTGATCGAGCGCCTTGGAGACCTTGTCATCGATCATCACGGTCAAGGGATTGAAGACGCAATTCCAACACATCTTCTCCCACTTGCTGCGCCTGATATCGTCGACCAGCTGACAAGGAATCCCCGCCTGCTTGAACAGATCCGCGATGGCCAGCAGACGAGCGCTCTGATTTCCCATCAACTCCCCGATCGCCACAGCCCCCTTCTTATAATGGTCGATGACGCCGGGCGCCGCGATCTTGGTATAGATATAGGCGATACCGCCGACGACACAATCCCGTTGAACGCGCGCCAGGATACGGTCTTCTGTATCGACCCCATTCTGCAGGGTCAAGATGACGGTCTTATCGGTCAGGACCGGCTCGATTTGGCTCAGCACCTCATCCAGATCATAGGCTTTGACAGAAAGAACGATCAGGTCAGGCTTCACGAGATCTCGCGGATCGGAAGCCGCTGGTGGATGTACGGTGAAGGAGCCATTGGCACTGCGGATCGTGAGGCCATTCTGCTTCACGGCTGCGAGCGTCTTGGGCCGCAAGAGAAAAGACACAGAAAGATTCGCTTTCGCGAGATGTGCGCCGAAGAATCCCCCGACTGATCCGGCCCCCACCATGAGAATCTGTTTCATTTTGTGCCTCACAAGAAATTGGATGGGTACTATACCATGCAGATTCGTTGGCTCGAAATACG